>JACQRS010000303.1 GCA_016206385.1 Candidatus Rokuibacteriota bacterium
GTCCTCATCACTTCTTCGTTTTCGAATGCGCTTCGGGGATCGCCGTGGAAAATGATCTCGCCCCGATCGATGGCGTAGAGGCGGTCGGCGATGCGTGTGGCGGTCGTCAGGTTGGACTCGGCGATCAGCAGCGAGATGCCCATGTCCTTGATCTTCTTCACCGCCTCGATGAAGCGGGTCACCACCACGGGGGCCAGCCCCTCGAACGGTTCATCCAGGAGAAGGATCGAAGGCGAGAGACTCATGGCTCGCGCGATCGCCACCATCTTCTTCTGGCCCCCGCTCAAGTTCAGCCCTTGCCGCTGGCTTAAAGTGGCGACTTCCGGGAAGAGAGCGAACGCTCGCTCCCGCACCTGCGAGCTGGACGGGGAGCCTTCTCTCCGCGACACCCCCGCCCTTACCTCGCTGATCAGGAAATTCTCCGCGAAGGTCAGGTCGGGGAAGATGCCGGCATCCTCAGGGGCATACCCGATCCCGAGGCGCGCGCGCTCGTGCGTCGGGAGCCGGCTCATGTCCCGCGCCTGAAAGGTGATCGTTCCGGACCGGATGGGCAGGAGGCCCATGATGCTTTCGATGGTCGTCGTCTTCCCCGCGCCGTTCCGACCGACGAGGCAGACCACCTCACGCGGGTTGACCGTCAGCGAGATGCCGTAGAGGATATGGGCGGGTCCGCGGTAGGTATTGACGCGCTCAAGCTCGAGCATCCCGGACGCTGCGGAACTCATCGGGGAGCGGACGTTCCCAACAGTGTGGTCGTGACCTGCTCATTTCGCCGAATCTCTTCCGGCGTGCCGTCCGCCAGAATCTTACCCTCGTGCATCACGACGATTCGATCGGAGTACGTGAAGACGACGTCCATGTCGTGCTCGATGATGACCGCCGTGACCTTCCCGGACCGTACGATCGAGGTGATGATGTCCATGATGGGCGCCTTCTCCCGGGTGCTCACCCCGCTCGTGGGCTCGTCGAGGAAGAGGAGTCGTGGGCGAAGGGCGTACGCCACCGCCACGTCCAGGAGCTTGCGCTCGCCCTGGGCGAGCCCGGCGGCCGTCATGCGAGCTTTGGGCTCGAGGCCGAACTGTCGGAGCAGCTCGAGGGCTTCGTCCAGCACGGGGCGATCCCGCTCCGCGAGGGTCATGAGGCGTTGGGTCTTGCCTTCGCGAGCGAAGACGGTGAGCGCTACGTTGTCGAGGCAGGTGAGCTGGTCGAAGAGGTTCACGAGCTGGAAGCTCCGCGCGATGCCGGCCTTGATCCGGTCGTGAATCGATTGGTGGGTGACGTCGACGGCCTGGAACCGGATCGTGCCGCCGTCCGGGCGGAGAAGGCCGCTGATGACGTTGACGAGGGTGGTCTTCCCCGCGCCGTTGGCCCCGATCAGCGCCAGCACCTCCCCTTGCCGCACCGAAAAGTCCACGCCGTCCACCGCGTGGGTATCGCCGAAGTACTTCTTGAGCTGCCTGGTCTCAAGCAGGTTCATGCCAGGCCGACCTCGCAAGCCGTCCGCGGAGCTGGCTCAGGGTGCCCACGATCCCGGAAGGCAGGGCGAGGACCAGGACCACGAGGACGACGCCGAGCAGGAACTGCCAGTAGACCGTCAGCCCCACCGCGTAGCTCTTCAAGTAGTTGAAGGCGACGGCGCCGACGATCGGCCCCGAGAAGGTCCTGAAGCCGCCCAACACCGTGAGGAACACGATCTCCCCGGAAAAAGGCCAGTAGAGCACGTCGGGCGTCGTGAGACCGTTGAGCGGCACCCAGAGCGTCCCGGCGAGCCCGGTGAAGACCCCCGACACGAGGAAGGCAATCCACCGGTACTTGCGAACCTCAACGCCCACGAACTCTGCCCGAGTCTCGTTGTCCCGGATCGCCTGCAGCGCCTTGCCGAAGGGGGAGTGCACGATGAGCCACATGACGGCGACGGAGATCCCAAACACGACCAGCACGAGGTAGTAGTACGTCCGTGAAAGGAAGACCAGCTTGTCCCCGGTGGTCTGGACCAGGCCGCCCAGGAGCGTCGGCGTCGGCACCCGGAGCCCGTCGGTTCCTCCCGTGACCCAGAAGAGCTTCAGGGCGAGGCTCCAGAGGACCTGGGAGAGGGCCAGCGCCAGGATCGAGAAGAAGATCCGGGTATGCCGGACGCAGATGAACCCGAAGATCGCGCTGACGAGAGCCGAGGCGATGAGCCCGCCGAGGAGGAAGGCCTCGATGGAGGTGATCCCGGCGTACTTCACCAGGAACGCGGCGGCGTACGCCCCGACGCCGAAGTAGGCGGAGTGGCCGAACGAGAGCAGGCCCGTATAGCCCAGGAGCAGGTTGAAGCCCAGGGCCGCGATGGCCATGATCAGGCCATAGGAGAGCAGGATTGTCTGGTAGGGAGGAAGGACGAACGGGACCGCAGCCAGCGCGACGGCAATGGGCGCTGCGTAGGTCAGGACCTTCTGTCTCATGCCCGCCCGAAGAGCCCGGCCGGTCGCACGAGGAGGACGATGGTCGCGATGAGATAGAGCACCGCCAGCTCGATCTCAGCGAAGTACATGATTCCGAGGGTGCGCACGAATCCCACGATGATGGCACCGACGAGGGCTCCCTCGAGGCTTCCGAGCCCTCCGATGACGACCACCACGAAGGCCAGGATCAGGGCCTCTATGCCCATGCCCAGGACGGCTCCGGAGATCGGCATGATGATCGCGCCGCCCAGCCCCGCCAGGAAGCAGCCGAGCGTGAACGCCTGGACATAGACCCGCTTGACGTTCACCCCGAGGGCCGCCGCCATGCGCATATTCTGCGAGGTTGCACGCAGAATCACCCCGAATTTCGTCCGGTAGACGAAGGCCCAGACGCCCAGCGCCGCGACGAACCCGATGGCGATGACCAAGATGTTGTAGTTCGGGTAGGTCGCTCCGAGGATCGTCGAGCTTCCCAAGAGATCGGGGAGCGCGCTCGACGTCAACGGATGGGGACCCCACACCATGTGCATGAGGTCCTCGAGAATCAGGAGGAGACCGAACGTGATCAGGAGCTGGTACTCCTCGGCGCGCTTGTAGAGGGGACGGAGGAGGGTCGGCTCGAGGATGGCCCCCGCGGCGGCGGCCGCCACGGCCCCCGCGAGCAGGAGGACGAAGAACCACATCCGCGGTTGGGTTCCGGGGGTCGCCAGGAGGCCCAGCACCCACCCCGACACGTAGGCTCCGAGGGCGTAGAGGTTGCCGTGGGCGAGGTTCACGATCCGCATGACGCCGTAGATGAGGGTCAAGCCGCAGGCGATCTGAAAGAGGATGGACGCGTAGAAGAGGGAGTTCAGGACTTGAAGCACTAGGGTGTCCACAGCACCACCTTCACCGGCTGGCTCACCCGGTTCCCCTCCAGCTCCAGCGCGACCACGATCGTGTGCGGGCCGGGCTTGAGCTTCTCCTTCAGCGCGATGCTGAAGGTGCTGGCCTCAGTCGGCTGCGCAGCGCCCACCTTCACGACTTCCCCGTCGGGGCCGATGACGACGTAGCGGCCCACGGGAAGGGGTCGCTTCTCCTGCTCGAACGCGCGCTTCGAGAACGGCTCCCTCACGATCTTGTACTGCCGGCCGAAGCGCTCGACCTTCTCGACCTCTGCCGTGATCTCCACCTGATCCCCTCGCCGTTCGGCCTTGGTAATGAACGCCCGGAGGGGATAGGCGTAGCGATCAAATGAGCCGACCCCGCGCGGAAAGGTGAGGTCGCGGAACACCTGGAGGACGGCCGAGCTTTCCGACCACTGATGGAGGCGGTAAGGGCCGTTGGTGACAAGGAAGTGCCCGTATGTGTCGTAAAAGTGCTGGAGAGCGCTCCAGCGGTCTCTCGCTTCGATGGCGGTCACGGACCCCCTGAGGCCGAGCGGGACATGGCTCTGGCGGGCGAACTCGTCCACGATCGTCGCCAGAGCCGCTTTGAGCTTCTTGTCGCGGGCAAGGTCCATCCAGGCGATCCCCCGGCGCCTGGCCTCCTCGGGGGAGAACGCCGCCAGGCCGCGCGCCACCGCCTCTTCCATCAGCGCCGTCACGTGCCACGGAACGCTCGACCAGGGCGGGGCGAGCGCAGCCACCTCCAGCGGGTCGGGAGAGTCGTGGTTCACATACACGTCCACCACGGGGACCTCGTACGTGAGCTTGACATCGCCGAACGCGAGGACATCTGCCTCCACGCGCAGGAGCTTGAGCCCGGCCAGCCGCTCACGCAGGAGGGCCGTGGCCGCGTCCACCGTCGGGTCGTATCCGCGTTGACCGCCCTTGGCGCCCCAGCGATAGGAGAAGATGAAGGGATAGAGAAGGTCGGTGACGCTCATCCGCGTCCCGTCGTGGAACGCTGAGGTGAGGACCCGGTACTGGACCCGGGCCCTGGCGCGCGTTCCCGCCGCGACATTCCGGAGGAGACCCGTCCCCACCTCGGGGAGCAGGGCGTCGGGCGGAACGGCCACTCCGCGACTTGTGCTCTCCAGAGTGGCCGTCACCCGGTTAGGGACCCAACTCGCGCTCCAGGGGGAGGAAAACAGCGCCGGATCGCCCAGAGCAAACCAGATGAGCCTCCCGGCGGGGTCGGAGAGGCCACCCACGGGATTCCAGGCGGCGCCCGGTTTCGTCGGGATCCCCAGAGTCAGCCAGCCGTTCCACGGGAAATCCTTCAGCTTCACGGTCCTGAGGAAGACGGCGGACTGGAAGCCCGTGTGGGCGTCGTAGGCGATGTTCTCCACGCCCCCCGAGTACTCGGCGTTGAAGCGCTCGCGCGTGGGGATGTATCCGGCGAC
>JACQRS010000314.1 GCA_016206385.1 Candidatus Rokuibacteriota bacterium
GGACGCGCCGCCGGTGTACCCCTAGCCCATGGCCGGGACGCGCCTCGGTGACCGTGCGTTTCGTGTTCGAGCGCGGGCTTGGCCCGCGCAACCCAGGGGGGAGGTTCGGAAGGGGGGCAAAGCCCCCCTCCGAGTGTAATGGCCGAGATGGAATGGCTCGAGGGGGGCATCACCGCGGTCCCGGGGATCCTGGCCTCCGGCATCCACGGCGGGATCAAGGGGAACGGCAAACGGGACCTGGCGCTGATCTACTCCTCTGTCCCGGCGCGGGCCGCGGCTGTCTTCACCACCAATCAGGTCAAAGGCGCCCCCGTCCAGGTGTCCATGGAGCACATCAAGGGCGGAACCGCCCAGGCCATCGTAGCCTGCAGCGGCTGCTCGAATACTTGTACCGGGGAGCAGGGCATCCGGGACGCCCGGGAGATGACCCGGATCGTGGCCGATCTCCTGGGCATTCCCACGCACCACGTGCTCGTGGCCTCCACGGGGATCATCGGTCGGCCGCTCCCGATGGACCGGGTGCGCGCGGCCCTGCCCGGCCTGGTCAAGGCGCTTTCGCCGCAAGGGAGCCGGCACGCGGCGGAGGGCATCCTTACCACCGACACGGTCTCCAAGGAAGCCGCGCTCCGGATCGACGTGGCCGGGCGACCCGCCACGATCGGCGGGATCGCCAAGGGCGTCGGGATGATCGAGCCTCACATGGCGACCATGTTCTGCTTCCTGGCCACTGACGTGGCGGTCTCCCAGGAGGCGCTCCAGGCGGTACTGAAGCGGGCCGTGGACCGCTCCTTCAACCGGATCACGGTGGACAGCGACCGGTCCACCAGCGACACGGTCGCCATCCTGGCCAACGGGCTCGCGGAGAACACGCCGCTCGACAAAGGAAGCCGAGGCTTCCGGTCCCTCGCCAAGGGAGTGGAAGCGATCACCCTCCGGCTGGCGCGCATGTTGGTGAAGGACGGCGAAGGGGCCACCAAGCTCGTGGAGGTCCGCCTGCGTGGGGCAAAGAGCCGTCGGGAGGCCTGGCTGGCGGCCCGCTCGGTGGCCAACTCCCTCCTGGTCAAGACGGCCCTCAACGGACAGGATCCAAACTGGGGCCGGATCATGGCGGCGCTGGGGAAGTCGGCCGCCACGGTCGTGGCCGAGCGGGTCGCCATCTGGTTCGGAGACGAGCCCCTCGTGGCCGGCGGTCAGCTCAAGCCTGATGCCAGGCTGGGGCAGATCCGGGAGATCATGGCGCGGCCCGAGTACGCGATCCAGATCGACCTGGGGCTGGGCTCAGGCCAGGACCATGTCTGGACGTGCGACCTCTCGGAGGAGTATGTGAGAATCAACGCCAAGTACACGACGTAAACACAGGAACGAGACCTGGGCTGTGAATGATCGCTTCCCCGGGTAGCGGGATGTTCCGCCGGGGGAGGAACCGGAGGGGGTAGGAACCCCCTCCGGCAAAACACACGCTCCCCGCGTTCGGTGCCCCGGGACGGGGTGAGGGGAGCGGAGGGAGAACCGAAAGGAGAATCCGATGGCGAGCGTGACCATGAAGGAGCTGCTGGAGGCCGGGGTCCACTTCGGCCACCAGACCAAGCGCTGGAACCCCAAGATGCAGAAGTACATCTTCGGGGAGCGCAACGGCATCTACATCATCGATCTCCAGAAGACGCTGAAGAAGTTCCGCGAGGCCTGCGCCTTTGTCCGGGACGTGGGGGCCAGCGGGGGGACTGTCCTGTTCGTGGGGACCAAGAAGCAGGCCCAGGACACCATCTACGAGGAAGCCACGCGCTGCGGCATGTTCTACGTGAACCAGCGCTGGCTCGGGGGGACCCTCACCAACTTCGCCACGATCCGCAAGTCCATCGCCCGGCTCAAGCGGCTGGACGAGATGAAGGAGAGCGGTGAGGTCGAGCGGCTCCCCAAGAAGGAGGTGCTGGGGCTCGACCGGGAGCGCCAGAAGCTGGAGAAGGCGCTGGCCGGGATCAAGGAGATGGACCGGCTGCCCGCCGCGGTGTTCGTCGTCGATCCGCGGACCGAGAAGATCGCCGTCGCCGAGGCGCAGCGGCTCGCCATCCCCATCGTGGCCATCGTGGACACCAACTGCGATCCCACCGGCATCGACCACCCGATCCCCGGCAACGACGACGCGATCCGTGCGATCCGGCTCATCACCTCCCGGATCGCCGACGCGGTCATCGACGGGCGGGGAACGCTCGCCAAGGGGGAGCCGGAGCCGCCGGCGCCGGAGACGGTGGCGGTGGAAGACGAAATGGTTCCGGCTGAAAGCTCGTAGCTGAGGCGCCCATGGCTGCATCGCCACAGCTGGTGAAGGAGCTTCGCGAGCTCACGGGGGCGGGGGTCATGGACTGCAAGGCGGCGCTGGAGGCCTCGCAGGGGGACATCGAGAAGGCCGTGGAGTTTCTCCGAAAGAAGGGGCTGGCGGACGCCGCCAAACGGGTCCACCGGGAGGCGCGGGAGGGTCTCGTGGGCGCGTACATCCACCCGGGTGGCAAGATCGGGGTGCTGGTGGAGCTGGATTGCGAGACCGACTTCGTGGCGCGGACTGATGACTTCCAGGGGCTGGTCAAGGACCTCAGCATGCAGGTGGCCGCCGCCAACCCGAGCTATGTGGCGCGCGAGGACGTGCCAGGGGACGTGCTGGAGAAAGAGCGCGAGATCTACCGCCAGCAGATGGCCGACCAGAAGAAGCCTCCGCACGTTCTGGAGAAGATCGTGGACGGCAAGCTGGAGAAGTTCTACGCTGAGCAGTGTCTGCTGGAGCAGCCGTTCATCAAGGATGCCTCGGGAAAGACGAAGGTCAAAGACCTGGTGAACCAGCTGGGCGCGCGCGTGGGCGAGCGGGTGGTGATGCGTCGCTTCGCGCGCTTCCGGGTCGGCGAAGGAGGAGAGCGTGCCTGACGGCTCGGCTCCGGGCCCCTACCGACGGATCGTGCTGAAGCTCTCCGGCGAGGCCCTGGCTGGCGAGCAGGGGTACGGCATCGACCCGGACATCCTGGTCCGGGTGGCCGAGGAAGTGAAGGGCGTGGTGCACATGGGAGTCCAGGTGGCCATCGTCATCGGCGGCGGCAACATCTTCCGCGGGCTCGTGGCGTCCGCCGGCGGCATGGACCGGGCCACGGCGGACTACATGGGCATGCTGGCCACGGTCGTCAACGCGCTGGCGCTCCAGGATGCGGTGGAGAAGACCGGGGTGCCAACCCGGGTCCTCTCGGCCATCGAGATGCGGGCCGTGGCCGAGCCCTACATCCGGCGACGGGCCATCCGCCACCTGGAGAAGGGGCGCGTGGTGATCTTCGCTGCAGGCACGGGGAACCCGTTCTTCACCACGGATACGGCTGCCGCGCTCCGGGCCGTTGAGATCGGGGCCGAGGTGATCCTCAAGGCCACCACGGTGGACGGCATATACTCCGCCGACCCGAAGAAGGACGCCCGAGCGCAGCGGCTCCCCCGGCTCGGCTACATCGAGGTGCTCAACCGGGGGCTCACCGTCATGGACGCCACCGCCATCTCGCTCTGCATGGACAACAAGCTGCCCATCGTGGTGTTTGACCTGACGGAGCGCGGCAACATCGCGCGGATCGTCAAGGGGGAACCTGTGGGCTCCCTTGTCACCGCCGACGAATCACGCTGAGGGGGTGACGGATGATACAGGCCGTGACCAAGGACGCCGAGACGCGGATGCAGGGCGCCATCGACGCGCTCTTGCGTGAGTTCGCCGGGGTGCGGACCGGTCGCGCGAGCACCGGGCTCCTCGAGGGGATTCGAGTCGATTACTACGGGACGCCGACGCCGGTCAATCAGGTCGCCTCGCTCTCGGTCCCCGACCCCAAGACCCTCCTGATCCAGCCATGGGAGCCGGGCTTGCTCCCGGCCATCGAGAAGGCCATCTTGAAGTCGGACCTCGGCCTCACCCCCGCCAACGATGGAAAGGTGATGCGTCTCGTCATGCCGCCCCTGACCGAGGAACGGCGCAAGCAGCTGGCCAAGGCAGTCGGCAAGCTGGCCGAGGACTGCCGTGTGGCGGTGCGGAACATCAGGCACGAGGCCAACAAGAAGGTGAAGGCCTTGGAGAAGGAGAAGAAGGTCTCCGAGGACGAGAGCCGGCGCGGCCAGGACCAGGTTCAGAAGCTCACGGACAAATTCATCCAGCGGGTGGACGAGCTGCTCAAGAAGAAGGAGCAGGAAATCCTGGCGTTCTAGCCGGCGGTCCAGTCGCCCCGCGTGCGCCGGCCGGGGGCTCGACGCTCCGCGTGAGACGCCCCTCCCCGCTCCCACGTCGGTCCCCGAATCCCCTCGTGCCCATTGCCGCCGCTTTTTTGCGTGCGGACGCGGTATTCCCTGGATTGCGGGTGGCCTTTTGAGTAAGATAAAGCAGCCATGGCGCTGACGCGACCGCACACGCTTCCCGCGGTGAACCTGGCCGCCCTCAGCGAGGAGGAGCTTCGGGAGCGAGTCAAGGTGCAGCGCATCCCCGCGCACGTGGCGATCATCATGGACGGCAACGGCCGCTGGGCGCTTCAGCGCGGGCTCCCCCGGGTGGCCGGTCACCGCGAAGGCGTGAAGGCGGCGCGGGCCGTCGTGCGGGCGGCCAACGCGCTGGGGATCCGGCACCTCACGCTCTACGCGTTCTCCTCGGAAAACTGGAGCCGCCC
>JACQRS010000299.1 GCA_016206385.1 Candidatus Rokuibacteriota bacterium
CGCTGGATGCAGTCCACCATCAGCGTGAAGTACTCGTTCAGGAGGCCGACCGTCTCCTGGGCGCCCAGCTCCTCCGTCACCGTCGTGAACGCGCGGATGTCCGAGAACAGGATGGTGGCCACGCTGCTCTGCCCGCCGAGGAAATCCTGGTCCGACTTCAGCAGCTTGTCCGCGAGGGTCGCGTCCATGTAGCGCGACATCGTCGCCTTCATGCGCTTCTCGCTGCTGATGTCCTCGATCATGATCAGCGAGCCGAGCTTCCCCCCGGTGATGCCGATCAGCGGGAGGACGCTCAGGTTCACGGAGAACTTGTCCTCGCCGACCACCAGCTCAGCGTCCACCACGCTCTCCTGGGGCGCCTGCCGGTCGCCGCGCCGCCGCATGGGTCGGGCCCCGAGGTTCTCCAGCTTCTCCTCGACCTTCCGGACCATGTCCATCACCCACGCGTTCGGCCCCGCGAAGAACTCCTCGGCGGTTCGCTGCACGATCGCCTCCGACCGCTGCTTGAAGAGCCGCAGGCCCGCGGCGTTGCACGTCACGATCCGGCGGTCCTCGTCCAGCGTGATCACCGCATTGGTCATGCTCTCGAGGACGGAGACGTTGTAGTTCTTGATGTTCTGGACGTCGTCGAAGAGCTTGGCGTTCTCGAGCCCGATGGCGATCTGGGACGTGAACGCCTTGAGGCGCGCTTCGTCCTCCGCCGAGAACGTGCCGCCCCGCTTGTTGAGCACCTGCGTCACGCCGATGGCCTTGCCCTGCTTGTTGATGACCGGTACGCAGAGGATGGAGCGCGTGAAGAAGCCCGTGGTGCGGTCGAAGCTCGGGTTGAAGCGGAGATCAGCGTAGGCGTGGGGGATGTTGATGGTCTCCCTGGACTGGAACACCGCGCCCGCAATGCCCCGATCGTTGGGGAACCGGATCTGCGTGGCGCCGAGCCCCTCGCCGACCTCGGTGTACAGCTCGTTCCGTTTCTCGTCGTTGATGAACAGGGTTGAGCGCTCGGCGTCCAGCATCTGGGTGACGGTCCCGATGAGCTTGGCCAGCAGCGGCTTGAGCTGCAGCTCGGACGAGATGTCGGACACCACCCCGAGGAACTCGAGCTCCTGCTGCCGGGCGCGCTGGATGGCCTCCACGGTCCGGTGATGCTCGATGGCGACCGCCGCCTGCTCGATCATCACCTCCAGGAGGTCCAGATCGTGCTCGGTGAACTGGCCGTCCATCTTGTTGAGGAGCTGCGAGACGCCGATCAGCTCCCCTTTCAGCGTCCGCAGCGGGACGCACAGGATGCTCTTGGTAGTGTACCCGGTGACCTCGTCGATGCTCCGGTTGAAGCGCGCGTCGGCGTAGGCGTCGTGGACGATCAGGCCCTGGCCGGCGGCGAACACGTGGCCCGCGATCCCGACGGTGTTGAGCATCCGGATCTCGCGCGTGAACTTCCCCTCGGTGATGCGCGAGAACAGCTCGCCGGCGGTGAAGTCGTTGAGGAAGATGGAGCCCCGCTCCGCGCCGATGCCGCCGGCGGTCACCTCGGCGAGTGTGCCGAGCGCCCCGGTCAAGTCAGCCGACATGCCGAGCTTGTTGGACACCTCCAGCAGGAGCTCGGCGAGGCGGGTCCGCCCGAGCTTCCGGGCCAGCGAGACCCGCCTATCTCGGGCGCTGCGCATGGAGGGCTTCCAACTCCTGACGGAGCGCGGCGGTCGTGGCGCGGAGCTGGCGGATCTCGTCCTGCGCTTTCGCCATGGCCTGGTCCAGCCGCTCCTGCTCGGCCACGCACGAGCGCTCCATCTGGTCGCGCAGGGCTTGAGCGGTCTGCCGGAGCTGTCGGATCTCGTCGTGGGCGGCGCTGACGGCCTCCTGGATTCGCTCCTGCTCCCCCACCCGCGCTCGGTCCAGCTCGTCCCGCAGGGCGACCACCGTCGCCCGGAGCTCCTGGATTTCCCCGTTGGCCTCGGAGAGCGCCTCCTGGAGGCGCTGGCTCGCGGCCACCCGCTCGCGCTCGAGCTCGTCCCGAAGCGCCCGGATGGTCTCCCTGAGCTGCTGTGCCTCTCGGGCAGCCAGCGCCCCGGCCTGCTCCCGGAGTGTCTCCTCGGGGGTCATCGTCAACGCATCCCGCCCTGCAGGGGGCTACACAATAGCAAACGCGCAGGTATCGTGGCTAGA
Organism: Candidatus Rokuibacteriota bacterium; assembly: GCA_016206385.1. Lineage (GTDB taxonomy): Bacteria > Methylomirabilota > Methylomirabilia > Rokubacteriales > CSP1-6 > JACQWB01. The sequence continues at coordinate 2,161 of JACQRS010000299.1, forward strand.
TCTTGCCCCGGACCGGCCGCGTGGCGCCTGGGCTGAGGAACATGGTGGCCCCAACGGGATTCGAACCCGTGTTTTCGGATTGAGAGCCCGATGTCCTAGGCCTCTAGACGATGGGGCCGAGCAGGACGCCGGAAGGATTTGGCTGGGAGAGGAGGATTCGAACCCCCGCTACGTGGTCCAGAGCCACGCGTCCTACCGCTAGACGATCTCCCAGCGCAGCCGACATTAGAGCACACCGGCGGGATCAAGTAAAGAAACCGACGGAAAACGACCGCCAACCGGTCGAGCCCGGTTAGCGGATGGCCATCTTCAGGGCCTTGCTGGGCTTGAAGCGCGGCACGCGCGCGGCGGGGATCTTGATGAGCTTGCCGGTCCGGGGGTTCCGCCCGTTCCGTGCCGCGCGCTTGGCGACGGAGAAGGTTCCGAACCCGGCGAGGGTCACCCTTCGTCCCCGCTTGAGGGAATCACAGATCATCACGAGGAAGGCACTGACGGCTCTTTCAGCCGACGCCTTCGTTCCTCCCGAGGCCTTGGCCATCGCGGCGACTAGATCTGCTTTCGTCATGCCATGCCCTCCCCGCCCTTCACACGATACCCTCCCCGTATACCCGAACCTCCGGGGAGGTGTCAATAGGGACGCGGAAACTGATCGGTGCCGGCTTGCTATAATACGCTCCGACTCTTACGAAAGGAGCCACGCATGGTGCGCGCAGCCTCCGTGGACGCCTCGACGATCATCCTGGTCATTCTGGCGCTGCTCTTCACCGTGGTCGCATATCTGAAGGACCCGGGGCTGCCGGCCATCGGCGCGCGCAACGGGCTGGCGCTCCTCACCTTCATCCTTCCGCGGCTGATCCCGGCCCTGATCCTCACCGGGATGCTCCAAGTGCTGATCCCCCAGGAGCTGGTCAGCCGCTACTTCGGCCGCGAGGCGGGGCTGCGCGGGATCGCGCTGGCCGCCGTCGCGGGGGTGCTCACTCCGGGCGGGCCGATGGTGAGCGTGCCGCTGATGGTGGCGCTGGCCAACTCCGGCGCCGGGCTCGCTGCGCTGGTGGCGTACATGACCTCGTGGTCGCTCTTCGGGATCCAGCGCATCATCGCGTGGGAGGCGCCGCTCATGGGGTGGCACTTCGTGGCGGTCCGGGTCGTGCCGAGCCTGGCCTTCCCCCTGCTGGCGGGCTGGCTCGTGCAGGTCTTCTACCAGGAGTAGTCGTGGCGTTCACCGACCTCCGGGACTTCATCGCCCACCTGGAGCGCCACGGGCAGCTCCGGCGGATCTCCGTCCCTGTCTCGCGCGACCTCGAGATCGCCGAGATCATCGACCGCGTCTCCAAGGGCCCCGCCGACCAGAACGTCGCGCTCTTCTTTGAGCGCGTGGAGGGGTTTGAGACCCCGGTCCTCATCAACACCTTCGGCTCGGCCCGCCGGATGGCCTGGGCGCTGGGCGTGGAGGACCTGAACGAGCTCTCAGCGCGCGTGGCCAAGCTCCTCGACCTGAGAATGCCCGAGACCTTCTTTGACAAGCTCAGAAAGCTCGGGGACCTCTTCAGCCTGGCCAAGGCGGGACCCCGGCATGTCAGCTCGGGCCCCTGCCAGGAGGTGGTGGAGACTCAGACCCCGTCGCTCAAGTCGCTCCCCGTCATCCAGTGCTGGCCCAGGGACGCGGGGCACTACATCACGCTGCCCCTCGTCTTCACCAAGGACCCCTTCACCGGCGCCCGGAACGTGGGCATGTACCGCCTCCAGTTTGTCGACGACCGGACCCTCGGCATGCACTGGCAGACCCACAAGGGCTCCGCCGAACACCACCGCGAGGCCGAGCACGCCCGGCAGCCGATGGAGGTGGCGATCGCTCTCGGCGGGGATCCGGCGACCATCTACACGGGCTCGGCGCCGCTTCCGCCGGGGATCGACGAGATCGTCTTCGCGGGCTGGCTCAGGGGCTCAGCGGTGGAGCTGGTCAAGTGCAAGACCGTCGATCTCGAGGTGCCGGCCCATGCCGAGATCGTGCTGGAGGGATACGTGGATTCCTCCGAGCGCCGCATCGAGGGCCCCTTCGGCGACCACACCGGCTACTACTCCCTGCCCCGGGAGTACCCGGTCTTCCACCTGACAGCCATCACCCACCGGAAGCAGCCCATCTATCCCACCATCATCGTGGGGCGGCCGCCCCAGGAGGACTACTGGCTCGGCAAGGCGACTGAGCGCCTGTTTCTCCCCATCATCCGGCTGCTGCTCCCCGAGGTTGTGGACATCAACATGCCCGCGGAGGGGATCTTCCACAACCTGGTGATCGTCTCGATCAAGAAGCGCTATCCGGGTCAGGCGCGGAA
>JACQRS010000300.1 GCA_016206385.1 Candidatus Rokuibacteriota bacterium
AGGGCGCCCTCCAGGAGCAGGATCCCGGTGGCGAGCAGGACGAAGAACGGCCAGAGCTCGCGCTGGACCGGAACCGAGGCTGGCTGGCTCGCTGCGCCTGCCGGCCGTGCCGGGAACGGCCGCGGCGTCAGGTCCGACTCCTCGGCGCTCATCAGGTTGACCGCCACCCGTGTCTCGCCCTTCGGCGTGACCACGGTGTAGACCCCCACCTCGTCGGTCTCGGTGAAGCTCACCAGCCCGCGCGTCACCGAGGCGTTCACGCTCCGGCCGGATGGGGTCTTCACCGTGGCGGTGTCCACGCCGTGCTCCACCGGAAGCAGGATCGGCTGGCCCGCCTGGAGCTGGAGGCTCGACTGGTCCAGGCCCGCCGGATGGAGCCAGCGGAGGGTGTTGGAGAGGATCAGCGGGAACGCCACCCGGAGCGGAAAGTCAGTCCGGAAGAGGTCGAAGCCCACAAAGACCGCCTTGCGCTGGGGCTCCTCGAGCACGTAGAGCAAGGGGCCACCCACTGCCTCGATGAGGCTCTTGCCGGCGGCCAGGGGGCGCACTCTGAGCGCCTCCTCGATGACGACCTTCGAGAAGTCCACGTAGCGCATGATGGGGTGGGAGCGATCCCAGTCCATGACGATCGGCTGCTCGATCCGTCCCAGGATCTCCAGGGGGACGTCGGGCGGGGCGGTGTTGACCAGAACGTACCGGCCCGACCCAAGCTTGGGCGGGCTCACGCCGTCCAACACCACGACATCGAACCCTTCCATCCCTCCCTGATAGGCCTCGGGCGTCCTCACCTCCAGCGCGACCTGGGGGTCCACCCGGAGGACCTTCTCCAGGAAGAGGTTCCCTGGGCTCACCAGGAGCACCCGAATCTGGCGCGGGGGAGGGATGGCTGCATACGCCACGTTGTCCGCCGCGAGGTCGTCGGCCACGTCCAGGCGGACCCGCACCACCCCACCGCCCTGATGGCTGAACGGGAGGATCACCGCGCGCCTCACGCTCGGGTCGAGAGCCAGGGGCTTCTCGATGACGGGCCGGTCGTCCAAGGTGAGGGAGAAGGTGAAGCTCTGGGGCTCGGCCGAGTAGTTAACCACCGAGAGGAAGGCCTGGTAGTCGAAGGCCCCATAGTAGGTCTTCCGAATTGCGAGGTTGGTGATCCCCACGTTCCGGCTGCGTCCCCCCGCCCCCACCCAGCGCAGCCGCGGGTCGCTCGCGTCCTGGGCCGCGGCCCCTTGGGGAAGCGCGCCGTCGGTGAAGACGTGAACCTCCGCCTTGGGATCCTGGACCGTCAGCGACCGCGCGGTCTGGATCGCCTCGACGAGCCGGTTGGGCAGGTCGCGGGCCTGGGCCGCCCTGATGGCGCCCTTGATCCGGTCGCGGTCCCGGGTGAACGGCGCCAGCACCTGGGGTTGAATCCCTGCCTCGATCACCATCACCTCGGCGCCCTGGCCGAGCCGCTCCACCGTCGCCAGCGCCTCGCGCTGGGCGACAGCGAAGCGCGACGGCGCCACGTCGGTGGCCTTCATGGAAGCAGACGCGTCGAGGATCAGCACCACCCGCTGAGCGCCGTGCCCCATCACGGTGACGGCGGGGCGGGCCAGCGCCAGCGTGAGCGCCGCCAGGGCGAGGATCTGGAGGATGAGGAGGGGATCGCGTTGGAGGCGCTGGAAGAAGGCGGACGCCTCCCGGTCGCGGAGCACCGCCTCCCAGAGGAGCAGGCTCGACACCCGGAACTCCCGCCGCCGCACCTTCAAGAAGTAGAGAAGCACCAGCGGCAGCGAAAGCGAGAAGAGCAGGAAGGCCAGCGGAGAGAGGAAGCTCACGGCCCGGACCGATCGAGCCCCGGACGCGGAGGCGTCCCAGGGCCGGCGAGCAGGCTCATGCCAGCAGGAGCCCTTTGAGCTGTCTCAGCATGACCTCCTCGAGGGGCACGTCGGTGGCCACGCGGTGGTAGCTCACCTCCTTGGCACGGCAGAAGGCCTCGGCCTGGTCCAGAAACTGACGGAGCCGCGTCCGGTACTGGCGCAGGGCCTCGCCGTCCAGCGTGAGCTCCCGCATCTCGCCCGTTTCCGCATCCACGAGGCGGAGGTCACCACCGAAGGTCGGGTCCAGCTCCTCCGGGGCCAGCAGGTGGATGACGTGCACATCGAACCGCCGCTCGAGAAGCGCGCGCACTCCTGACTCGTAGCCCGCGGGATCCATGAGGTCGGAAATGAGAACCACAAGCCCCGGCTCCCGGGTCCGGAGGGCGTAGTTGCTGAGGCCCTCGCCGAGCCCGGTGGGGCCGCCCGGACGAAGCCTCAGGAGAAATTCGACGAGCGGGAGAAACTGGTTCCGGCCGCGGGTGGGCGACCATCCCTCCGCCACCCGGTCCCTTACGATCCCGGCCCCGACCCGCTCCAGGTTCACGAGGCCCACGAAGCCCATGGCGGCGGCCAGCCGCACCCCATAGTCGAACTTGCTGGGCTCTCCGTAGTCCATCGAGGCGGAGGCGTCGAGGAGCAGATGGAGGCACAGGTCCTCTTCGTCGACGAACAGCTTGAGGTAGAGCCGATCCAGCCGGCCGTAGATGTTCCAGTCGACGTAGCGGAGGTCGTCCCCCACCCCGTAGGGACGGTAATCGCAGAACTCGACGCTGAACCCCTTCCGGGGACTCTTTCGCTCGCCGGTCACCCGACCCCGAAAGGTCCGCTTGGAGGCCAGGGCGAGGCGTTCCAGCTGGGCGAGGAAGTCGGCGGAGAAGAGCGTCTCCGTCCCGGCGTGGCCCACGCGCTATCGCTCCTCGAGCGCCTGAAAATACTCCTTGACCTGGGCCTGGTAGTCGCGCGGGACCTTCTCCTGGGCCAGGGCTTCCTCCATCATCTTGCGGTACTGGGAGTACACCCCGAGGTACTGGAGTCGTGACGGGACGTTGGCGCCGCGACCGAGCATGTTGGTGTCGAACCCCTCCCTGCGCCCCGACCGGGCCTCGCCCTCGACGCCGACGTCGTAGGGGTTCGCCTGGAGGCGCCTGGAAGGATCGCCCTTGGGGTGGGCGCCTCGACCCGTACCGGGGAGCGAGCCTTCGCCCTCGCCGAAGTCCTGATCGAACTCGCCCGGGCCGACACCTCCCCGGTCGCGGCCGCGGCCCCCTTGCCGTTGGTCATCGCGGCCGCCCCGCAGCGTTCTTCCGGATCGGTTGCGCTCCTCCATGGCCCGCATCTTGGAGAGGGCCCGCTCCATGGCTTCGAGGGCGCGGTCGGTCTGCCCCATTTCCAGCGCTTCCATGCCCTCCCAGGCCTCGCCGCCCCAGTTGCCGCCCTTGCGCCCCATCCGCTCCATCTCCGCCAGGAGCTCACGGAGCTTCTCCGGCGAGATCTGATCGGGCCTGAGCCCGCCCGCGAGCGCCTTCATCTTCTGGAAGACCATCTTGTACTGGCTCTGGGTGAAGTCGCGCTGGAGGTCCGGGAGACGGTCCACCTGCTCCAGCATCCGGAGGCGCTCATCCCCCTTCTTCAGGAAGCTCGCGAAGTCGGGCCGGTAGCTCCCGAGCGAGGTGTCCTTGAAGAGCGCCGCGAGATCCCCCGCCAGGTTCTGCGAGGCGCCGCCCTGGCGCGCCATGAGGTCCCGCTCCATCAGCTCGGCCCGCTGGAGCGGTTCCCGCTTGCCGCCCTTGGGGCGCTCGTCGGAGAGGAGTGTTCCCGCCCGCTCCGCCGGCGCCTCGGCCTCGTCCGCCGGGCGAGAGAAGTCGGGAAGCGTGCCGCTCGGAAGGGGGAGGGGCGGGGCGAGGGTGAGGACCAACCCCAGGAGCAGCGGGACCGGAAGCAGCTTGGCCTCCCGCGGCCGCCGGCGCGGCACGACACCGCGCCCGTCGAGCCCCTCGACCCGCGCCAGGGCGTCGGCCACCAGCGCGTCCACCAGCGGCGACCGGTCCGACCGCTGGCTCCACTCGAGCGCGGTGGCAACCCGATCCTGGAGCCCGAAGGCACGGTCGATGAGCCGAGCGGCTTCCACGGTCGGGAGCCTCAGCGAGAGCCCGACCAGCACGCCGGCGACAGCCCCGAGACAGGTCAGCCCGAGGGCGAGGAACGGCGCGGAGGTCCCGAGCACCTCCTTCAGGAGAAGCGGAACACATCCGGCCAGGGCACCGAAGAACGCGCCCCGGAGCGCATAATACTCGGCCCGGCGGCGCCGCACCTGACGGGCAATCAAACTCACCAGACGCTCAAGACCGGCTGTCTCGGCTCGCATGCTCTTCCCTTCCGCCTTCCCGGCGGTCGAACGGTTAACGGAAGAACACCTCCCTGCCCCGGAGACTCTGGCCCTCGGCGCTCTCGAGGGCCTGGCCGACGAGATCGTCCACGTCCACCCCCTCGGCTTCCCCTTCGAAGTTCAGGATGATCCGGTGCCTCAGCGCGGGCAGAGCCATGGCGCGCAAATCCTCCGCGCTCACGTTGTAGCGCCCGTCGGCCAGGGCCCGCACCTTCGCGCCGAGGATGAGGGCCTGGGCGCCGCGCGGGCTGGCCCCGTACCGGATAAAGCGGCGCGCCGGTTCCGGGGCATGCTCCCACCGGGGATGGGTGGCCATCACGATGAGGGAGGCGAGCTCCCGCACGTGGGCGGCGACCGGGACTTCGCGGACGAGTTCGCGGTAGGCGAGCACCGCCTGGCCGGTCATGACCCGGCGGACCTGGGCATCCCGCGGCCGCGTGGTCCGGTCGATGATCTCGTTGAGCTCCTCAAGCGCCGGGTACTTGACGCGGAGCTTGAAGAGGAAGCGGTCGAGCTGCGCTTCGGGAAGGGGGTAGGTCCCCTCCATCTCGATGGGGTTCTGGGTGGCCAGCACGAAGAACGGCGCCGGCAGCGGGTGGGCGGTTCCCGACACCGTGGCCGCGCCCTCCTGCATCCCCTCCAGGAGCGCCGACTGCGTCTTGGGAGTCGCCCGGTTGACCTCGTCGGCGAGGAGGATGTGGGCGAAGATGGGCCCCTTCTGGAACTGGAAGTGTTTGCGACCCGCCACGTCCTCCACGATCATGTTGGTGCCGATAATGTCCGCGGGCATGAGGTCGGGGGTGAACTGGATCCGGGAGAAGGAGAGCTCGAGCCCTTCGGCCAGCGTCTTGATGAGCAGCGTCTTGCCCAGGCCCGGCACGCCCTCGAGGAGCGCGTGCCCGCCGGCGAAGAGCCCGCCGAGGACGTGCGTGATGATCTCGTCGTGTCCGACGATCACCTTCTGCACTTCGGCCTTGAGCGCGTGAAACGCCCTGAGGAACTCCTGGACCCGCGCCTGCTGCTCCATCAGAGGCTCCTTTCCCATGCCTCAGAGTGCCAGAAAACGGGCACGTGTGCCGTTTCGGCACAATTGCCCCTCATTATGAGTGCTGCCTACACAAAGTTCAAGCTATAGCAATGTTCATACCAGACAACCCCTTTCCCCCGCACTATTTAAAACGTTTTATGCTTCCGTCTCACCCCGTTGACCGCGGGCACCAGCCGATCGTATTGGGCCAGGTAGCTCTCCGCTTCGCGCGCGGGAGGGTAGAGCGCCCGAACCCGGCTCTGCCCGGCCAGCCCGAGCTGCCGCCTCAGCGCCGGATCCTCCGCGAGGCGAGCCGCCTTGGCCTCGAACTCTTCCGGTCCCGCGAACAGGAATCCCGTGACCCCGTCTTCGATGAGGGAACGGTTCCCGTCGATGGCTGAGGCGAGGACCGCGCGGCCGCAGGCCAAGGCCTCAAGGACGGAGTTGGCCATGCCGCCCTCTGAGAGGGAGCAGTTGAGCACCACATCCACGGCTTCGAGGAGCGAGCGTATCTGGCCGTGGGGCACCGCGCCGAGGTAGGCCGCCCAGGGGCGCTCGGAAAGCGCGCTCAGGAGCCGCTCGCCTTCGTCAGCGTCCAGAATCGGGCCTGCATAGACGAGCCGCACGTTGGGGAAGCGGCGGACGAGACGATCAAAGGACGGGAGCGGGAAGAGCGGGTCCTTCACCATCCGGATCCCGGCCGGAAAGAGGAAGGTCACCGCATCTCCGGGGAGACCGAGGCGCTCGGCGAGCGGAAAGGACGGCCCCGCTTCCAGCCGGACGCTCTGGGGGATCACCACCATCTTGGCCTCAAGATCGGGGAGCGCACCCGCGATCCTGGTCCGCATGCTGTCGTGGAAGACCGCGACCACGGACGCGCCCTCCAGGACCCATCGCACGGTCTGGGCCCGCTCGGGATCGAAGAGGTCGTGGTTGCCGTCGGTGCCGGTGATCGTGACGAGGAGCGGCACCTCCAGTTTTCGCGCGATCCGGAGGGCGAGGGGTCCCACCCGGAATGCGTGGAAGGCGTGGACCAGAGCGGGCCGGTAGCCCTCCACCTCCGCCTCAACCCGGGCATCGGGAACGACCGAGCAATCCCAGAGTCGAAGGCCGACGCCGCACTCCCTGAGGCCCCGGGCGATCCGGTTCACGGTGATCGCGTTGCCGCGCACCGAGGGGAAGTCGAACGGTGTCAAGAGCGCCACTCTGAGCGCCATGGTTCTCCCCAACCCTCCTCAGGGCGTTCCCGCGGTCCAGGCGCAGCGGAATCCGATGAGAATGTGGCGGCTGTCGGCCGGACGGCCGTGGCGAAAGGCGGGCCGGCAAAGGCCGGGCTCGTCGTCCCACGCGCAGCCCTTGACCACCCGGCGTCCGTCCATCGTGGAGGCGGTCCACTGAAACACGTTTCCCACAGCATCGAAGAGGCCGTAGGCGCTCGCCCCCGCCGGGTATCGCGTCACCGGTGTCGTGCCGCCGGGGCCCCTCATCGCGCTGTTCAGCCGGTCGGGGTCCCAGCGGTTCCCCCACGGAAAGATCCACCCGCGATCTCCCCGGGCCGCTTTCTCCCACTCGGCCTCGGTCGGCAGACGGAACTCGGGGTGGCGCCACCGACAGTACGCCTCCACATCGGCAGCGCTCACCAGGACCACCGGGTGGTCCGCTCGCCCATCCGGGGGATGCTCGTCTCGCCAGAGGTACCGGGTCACCTCACGGTCATAGTCG
>JACQRS010000301.1 GCA_016206385.1 Candidatus Rokuibacteriota bacterium
CGGCAGGAGAGTGTGGAGCGGATTGACCGGGCGGCGCTGCTCGCCTACTACCGGCGTCACTACGTGCCGGGAGCGATGGTGCTCGCGGTGAGCGGCCAGATCCGCGCGCCGGAGGTGCTGAGGGAGGCGGAGCGGCTGTTCGGGGGCATCCCGGCGGGGCCGCCCGCGGCTGCGACGGCGGCCCAGCCTCCGGCGATGGAAGCCTCCCGCCTGATCAGGGAGATTCCGGGCGCTCAGGCCCAGATCCTGATGGGCGGGCTGGCCCCGCCGCTGACCCATCCCGACTATCCGGCGGTGAAGGTTCTGAGCGCGCTCCTCGGCGGCGGCATGGCCAGCCGCTTCTTCTCCGAGATCAGGGACAAGCAGGCCCTCGCCTACTCGACCGACGCGCTCTACCCCTCGCTCGTTGACACCGGACACTTCGTGGCCCAGCTTGGCACCGCGCCCGAGAATCTGGAGCGCGCCGAGAAGGCTCTAAAGAGTGAGCTGGATCGGATCCGGGCGGAGCCACCCACCGCGGAGGAGCTCCGGGTGGCCAAAGCCTACCTGCTTGGCCGCTTCGCCATGGACCGGCGGACCAACGCGCGGCAGGCCTGGTACCTGGCGGCCTTCGAGCTGGCGGGGGTCGGCCATGAGTTCCTCGACCGCTACGTGGCTGCCGTACGGAAGCTGACGGGCGCCGACGTGCAGCGCGTGGCTCGCACCTACCTGGGGACCCTCCGGGTGAGCATCGCGCGTCCCCCGGGGCGATGAGGAGGATCGGAGCATGAAGACGCTAGCGTGGATCGCGGCGTCCCTCGCGCTCGCCGGAGCGCCGGCGATGGCCCTGGCCGATGAGGTGGCCTCGATTCAGGAGCTCCTGCTTCGGGCCAAGCCGGCCGGCGCCCTGGTCACCGCGCGCGTGGAGGCCGAGGCCACGGTGAACTGTGGCGCGGGGCCGACCACCGTCAAGCCCGCGCCGTTTCAGGAGACCGGCACGGGGTGGTTCATCGATGGCCGCGGCTACCTCATCACCAACGCCCACGTCGTGGACCCAGCCCACACGCTGCCCCCCTGGGTGAGCCACGAGCTGAAGAAGAAAGCCGTGGATCAGGCCTGCGTTGATCCGGCGCTGGCGAGGCAAGGGCTGATGCGCGGCCAGCGCCCCGATCTCGAAGAGCAGATCCGCCGACGGGTGGACACGGGGAGCATCAAGCTCAAGCCGCTCCCCCAGGTCACGGTGCTGCTCTCCAACGGCACGGTGCTACCCGCCGAGGTCAAGAAGTTCAGCCCGCCGCTGCTGCTGGACGCCGCCGGCAAGCCGGTACCGGAATCCGGCCGCGACCTGGCCCTGCTTCGCGTCAAGGACGGCGTGTACCCGGCGCTCGCTCTGGCCGACGGGGACGTGAAGATCGGAGATCCGCTGCACATCCTCGGCTTCCCGGGCGTTGTGCTGAGCCACGAGCTGCTCAACCGGAGCGCGGCCTTGGAGGCGTCGGTGACCAACGGCGCCGTCTCCGGCCTCAAGCAGGACGCGATCGGCCAGGACGTGATCCAGACCGACGCGGCGGCGGCTCACGGCAACAGCGGAGGGCCCGCCATCGGGCACCACGGCTCGGTGGTCGGCGTGCTGACCTTTGTGTCGCTGTCGCCCACGGGCGGGAGCATCGTTCAGGGCTTCAACTTCCTCATCCCGGCGCGGGACGTCAGGAAGTTTCTGAGGGGCACTGAGGTCACCAAGCCGGGTGACAGCCGCTTCAACTCCGTCTGGGCCGCCGGCCTCCGCGACCTCTTCGACGAACGCTACAGAAGCGCTGCGGCCAAGATCGCGGAGGCCAACAAGCTCCTCCCCGATCTCACCGACGTCAAACGCGCCCTCGCCGAGGCCGAGTTCAAGGTGAAGAACCCGCCGCCGCGCCCCTTCCCGTGGGCCTGGGTCACCCTGGCGCTGGCGGTGGTGAGCGGCGGGGGCTACGGGGCCATCTGGCTCCGGCGCTGGCAGCGGAACCGCTTCCGGATCAAGGCCGGTGAGGTCGTCCGGATGATGGAGGCGGGGGTGGACCCGCTCATTCTCGACGTCCGGAAGGAGTCCGCCCAGAAAATGAGCCCGCTCAAGATCCCCGGGGCGACCCCGATCACGCCGGAGGCGCTCGAGCGGGGTGAGGCCGGAATTCAGGTGGACTCGAACCGGACCGTGGTCGCCTACTGCTCCTGACCCGACGAGGCCACGAGCGCCCGGGTGGCGCAGCAGCTCCGGCGGGTCGGCTTCAACGACGTGCGGATCCTGAAAGGCGGGCTGGGCGGCTGGGCGAACGCGGGACTTCCGCTGGAGACCAGCGCCGCCTGAGTCAACCCTACCAGTAGGTCGGGTACAACGGCTCCTCTCGGGTGATGACCTCCAAGAGAGTCGCGCGCCCGGCTTCCACCTCCTCAATCGCGCGCCGCAACGCGGGGACCAGGTCCTGGGGCTTCTCGACCCGCTCGGTGTAGCCGCCCAGGCCCTCGGCGACCTTGGCGTAGTCGCCGGAGAGAAAGCGAGTGCCGTAGCGGGCGGTCGAAACGGGCAGGTGTTTCTCGTAGCCGCCCATCAGGCCGTTGTTCATCACGATCGTCAGGATGGGGATCTTCGAGCGCACCGCCGTCTCAAAGTCCATGCCGACCATCCCGAAGGCGGCATCACCCATCAGGTTGACCACCAGCTTGTCGGGAGCTGCCAGCTTGGCCCCGATGACCAGGCCAAGCCCAGTGCCGAGCTGGGTGGACTTCCCCCAGCCGATGTACCCGTGGGGGATGATGGCCTCGTAAAAGGGCACCATCTGGTCCCGGGGGTTGCCCGAGTCATGGGTGACGATGGTCCGCCTCCGGTCAGCCGTGTGCATCAGCTCCCAGATGACCCGGTACGGGCTGATCGGACGCTCATCCGAGGTCAGGCGCGGCATCCACTCCTTCAAAAACTCCTCCTTGACGGCCCTGACCTCTCTGGCAGCGCTCTCGTCCCCCCTTCGCCCGCTCGGCCCGGTCTGGCGCACGACCTCTTCGGTGAGCTGGCACAGGACGGCCCTCGCGTCACCGATGACTCCGAAGGAGACGGGGTAGTCCTTGTTGATGTCGCGCTCATCGATGGTCACCTGGACCATCGTCTTGCCGCGTGGAATCGGAACGATGTAGTTGGAGCGGGTGAAGCTGGTCCCGACCCCGAAGACGAGGTCAGCCTCGCGCAAGAAGTGATCCACCGTCTTGGGACCGGACCGGCCGCCGGCACCCAAGGCGAGCGGATGGTCCTCGGGGAAGGCGCTCTTGCCGTTGAGCGTGGTGAGCACCGGAACCTGGACCAGCTCGGCGAACTTCCTCAGCTCCTCCCACGCTTCGGCGTAGAAGATGCCTTGGCCAGCCACGATGACCGGGGCCCTCGCGGCCAGGAGGGCCGTGATCGCCTCCCGCACGTCCTGGGGATCACCCGGCGGGCGTGACCCTTTCACCGGGGCATACTGGAAGGCCTCGTCGGGGATCTCTTCGTTCATGACATCGGTGGGAACCTCGAGCATGACCGGGCCCGGGCAGCCGGAGCGGAGGAGCGTGAAGGCGCGCCGCATCATCTGGGGGATGCGGTCAGCGAAGTTGACCATCTCGACCCACTTGGTCACGTCCCGATAGTTGTAGATCCCCTGAAAGTTGGGGGGGACGCCCAGGCGACGGCGATCAAAGGTGCCGGGCAGGAGCAGGATCGGGCTGTTATCGGAGTAGGCCTGGGCGACGCCGGAAAAGGCATTCTCGGAACCTGGGCCGTGCTGCATCACGCACACCCCGATGCGCTGGCCGCCCGAGACGCGGCTCACCCCGTCGGCGATGTTCACCATCACGCGCTCCGTGCGGGCCAGGATGGGCCGGATGCTGGCAGCCGCGGCGGCGTCGATGATCGCATTGGAGGGGTAGCAGATGATGTACTCGACGCCCTCCAGCTTCAAGATGTTGACGATGGCCGTCTTGCCGAGCATGGTCTCCCTCCGCGATTCGCAGCGCTGTGGAAAGAG
>JACQRS010000302.1 GCA_016206385.1 Candidatus Rokuibacteriota bacterium
AGCTCCCACATGAGCTGGAGCGCCCCCTGAGCCGCCGCCGGCGAGGTCAGCGGGTGGAGCCCCGCGAAGCCCGGAAGCCGCGCCATGTCCTCGTTGAGCCGGGGGTTGTACTTCATGGTGCAGGAGCCGAGCGGGTAGAAGTGGGTATCCACGGCGTAGTTCAGCTGCGAGAGCCGCGTGTAGTGGCGAATCACGTCGAACTCCGACACCTCGGGAAGCGCAGGCGGGCTGGCCCGGAGGTGGCGGGCGGGCAGCAGGGCAGCCGGATCCGCGTTCGGCACGTCCGCCTCCGGGAGCGAGTAGCCCACGCGCCCGGGCGCCGAGAGCTCAAAGATCAGCTTGTCATACGCAGGCATGAGGGTCCCACCCTCCTCTCGGCTCTGCAGGGCACCTAGGCCACCGCCCGGCTCAGCGCGTGCGCGTACGCATCGATTTCAGCTCGGGTTCGCTTCTCCGTCACCGCGACGAGGAGGCAGTCCTTGAGCGAGCGATCGAACGGCTTCAACGGGACCCCGGCCAGGATCCGCTCCTTCATGAGTCGCCTGACAATGCGGTCAGGAGGGGTCGGGAGCTGGAGCACGAACTCCTTGAAGAACGGGGCGGAAAACTTGAGACGCACTCCGGGAACGCGCGACAAAGCGTCAGCAGCGTAGTGGGCCTTCGCGAGGGAGAGCTCGCCCACCTTCCGGAGCCCCTGCTTGCCCATCAGCGCCAGGTAAATGGTGGCCATGAGGGCGCAGAGGGCGACGTTGGTGCAGATGTTGGAGGTGGCTTTCTCCCGCCTGATGTGCTGCTCGCGGGTCTGGAGGGTCAGGACGAAGCCGCGTCGGTCGTCGGCGTCCACGGTGGCGCCGGCGAGGCGGCCGGGCATCCTTCGAACCAGCTCGCGCCGGGTCGCGAACACGCCGAGGTACGGCCCGCCGTAAGAAAGGGGGACCCCCAGCCCCTGGCCTTCGCCGACTACGATATCAGCGCCGAGCCCCCCGGGAGCCGCGAGGAGGCCCAGGCCCACCGGGTCCACGGAAAGGATCAGCAGGGCGCCGCTGGCGTGGGCGATCTCTGCCGCCTGGGCTATTTCCTCCAGACAGCCGAAAAAGTTGGGGGATTGGATCAAAACGCCCGCGGTCTTCGGCGTGGCGGTGCGTCTCAGCGCCTCCAGGTCGCTCGAGCCGTCGGCCACCGGGATCTCCCGGATCCGAAGCCCCGGGCCCTCGCAGTAGGTGCGGATGACCTGGCGCGAGAGCGGGTTCACCCCGCGGGAGACCACCAGCTCGCTTCGCTCGGTGACCGCATGGGCCATGACCGCGGCTTCGGCCAGGGCCGAGGCGCCGTCGTAGATGGAGGCGTTGGCCACGTCCATCCCGGTCAGCTCGGCCATCATGGTCTGGTACTCGTAGATGGTCCGGAGCGTCCCCTGGCTCGCCTCGGGCTGGTACGGGGTGTACGCGGTGAAGAACTCGCCCCGGGAGATCAGGGAGTTGATCGGGCTCGGGATGTAGTGGTCGTACGCCCCGCCCCCGAGGAAGCAGACGTAGTCGTCGGCGTGGGCGTTCCGGGCCGCCAGCTCCCGCAGGTGCCGGAGCAGGTCCATTTCCGGCATGGCGGCGGGCAGGTTCAGCGGCCGGCCGAGCCGGGCCTTGGGAGGGATGCGCGTCAGCAGGTCCTCGACGCTCTCAACACCAACCGCGCGGAGCATCTCCCGCTGCTGCTGGGGGGTGTTCCCGATGTAGCGCATCAGGCGTGGCCGCCTTTTGGGAGGAACTCTTCGTATTGCGCGGCGGTCAGGAGGGCCTCTACCTCCTTCGGATTGGCGAGCGCGATCACGATCATCCACCCCTTGCCGTAGGGATCCTGGTTCACCCACTCGGGCTTCTGGGCCAGCTCGGCGTTCGCCTCCGCCACCTCGCCCGACAGCGGGGCGAAGAGGTCGGACACCGCCTTCACGGATTCCACCACGCCGAACGGCTGCATCTGGGTGACCTTGGTGCCGACCTTGGGCAGCTCAACGAAGACCACATCCCCGAGCTCCGACTGGGCGTAATGGGTGATCCCCACCCGCGCCCGGTTCCCCTCCACGCGGGCCCACTCGTGCTCGCGCGTGTATCTGAGATCCGCCGGGTACTTTTCCATGTCGCTAGCCTTTCTTCACTTTGGAGGGATAAAACGGTGTCGGAACGATGCGGGCCCGCCGGGGGGCTCCGCGCACTTCGACGTCGATTTCGCTCCCGACCCGAGCGAGGTCGGTGGGCACGTAGCCCACGCCGATGTACCTGTCCACGGCCGGACCGTAGGAGCCGGAGGTGACTGCTCCCACCTCCCGACCGTCCTTCAGGATCCTGTAGCCGTGGCGGGCGACGGCGCGGTCCACCATCTCGAAGCCGACGAGCTTCCGGCGCGGCCCCGCGGCTTTCACCCGCTCGATGGCGCTCCGGCCGATGAAGTCGCCCTTGGCGAGCTTCACCACCCAGCCGAGGCCGGCCTCCAGCGGATTGGTGGTCCGATCGATGTCGTTGCCGTAGAGGGCGTAGCGCATCTCGAGCCGAAGCGTATCCCGCGCCCCGAGCCCCACCGGCATGATGCCAGCGGGCTCCCCGGCCTCCAGGAGCGCGTGCCAGAGGCGCTCGGCGTCGTCCGTCGCCAGGTAGAGCTCGAAGCCGTCCTCCCCCGTGTAACCGGTGCGCGAGATCAGGGCGGCAACGCCGGCCACTCGCCCCTCGGCGAAGCGGTAGTAGGGAATCGCCGTCACGTCGCGATCAGCCAGCCGCTGGACGCACGCTTCAGCGTTCGGGCCCTGGACGGCCAAGAGCGCGGTCTCGTCCGAGATGTTGCGCCACCGAGCCTCGCCGCCGTGCTCGGTGACCCAGGCCCAGTCCGTGTCGATGTTGGCCGCGTTCACCGTGAGCATGAACCGGTCAGGGGCGAGCCGGTAGACGGTCAGGTCGTCAACGATGCCGCCGTCGGGGTCGCAGAGGAGAGAGTACTGGAC
>JACQRS010000030.1 GCA_016206385.1 Candidatus Rokuibacteriota bacterium
CGAGTAGGCGGTACTCGTCCTCATCCAGTTCCAGGATCAGTTCCCGCGGCGTCTCATCGTACCGGCCCAAGGTCCGGAGGACCCGCCGAGGTTCGGCACCGCCCTGTCCCCGGTCGAGCAGGAGGGCCTGGTCCACCAAGCCGAACAGGGCGGAGCCACCCCGGATGCCCCGGCCATCCTCCCCGCCGCTCTTGCGCTCATGATGAATCAGGAGCACCGCCGCCCCGGTCTCCCGCGCGAGGTCGAGGAGCGGGGAGACCTGCCGGACGACCTCCGCGTTGGCGTTCTCGTCGGTCACACGCCAGAAGCGGCCTAGAGTGTCCAGGAGGACCAAGGAGACCCCCCTTTCCAGGACGAATTCCCGGAGGGTATGTAGGGTCACCCGGGTGGACTCCAGCGGGGCAGCATGGACGTAGATGGGGTCCTCCGGCCGCATGCCGAACCGCTGGAGCCGCAGCTTCACGTCTCGGGGATGCTCCTCCACGGCCAGGATGAGGACCCCACCCTGCCTGGTGGGATACCCCAGGAACGGGCGCCCCTGGGCCACGGCCACAGCGAGGGCGTACGCGAAGGTGCTCTTCCCCACTTTCATAAAGGCCGCGAGGAGGGCCAGGCCCCCTTCGGGGAGGAAGGGCTCCCACACCCAGGCTACCGCCTCAGGCTCCCGCGCCAGCAGCTCCGCGGCGCTTACGGGGCGAAAATTCGATTCGTTCCCAACCCCACCCCTAGGGGGAGGAATCGAATCTGACTGCGGCCCTCCTGCGCGCCTGAGTCCCGGGCACCCTTCCAGCCTTCCGTGCTCCCGCCGGGCGATACTTCGCACCGTGGTCTGCAGCTCCCGGAGGTCCATTGGGGGATGGCACGCCGTCCGGGCCCAGAGTTCCAGCACGGCCGCCACCTCGTCCTCGGGATACCTCTTGGCCAGGAAGTGCCCTGCTAGCCGGGCCGCAGTGTCGTTCCGTTGCCCCTCCGGGACCGGCCCCCGGAGCGCCGCTACCACCCAGGAGGAATCCGGGGGTCGCTCTGCAGCACCCTGGTCTCTCGCCCGGTCGCGGATTAGCTCCAAGAGACCCGGTGGGGCCGGGGCCAGGGGCGCCGTGGGGGCAATGCGCCAGGCGTAGCGCCGGCCGCTCCCGTGGAGACTGGGCGGCGCGACGATATAGCCACCGTCGCCCCGCACATCTACCTGCGGCGCCTTGGCCCCCTTCGTAGCCCGTCCCACCAGCAGCTTGACGCCATTCGGGATCGGGTAGCCCGGGTGCTCGAACAGCACGTGCCGGCCACCGCCCCCCGTCTCGCTGGTCGGTGTCTCGGGCAGGGTAATCCCGTTAGCATGCAGCAGAGCGTCCGCATCGCCATCCAGGTCTAGGGCAAACATCCGGGAGACCGCGCCCGTCACGAGGCCCACGTTGGCATCGGGCCACCGCCGCCACCATTGCCGCACCTCTTCCTCGGTCGGGCGGCTGCGCTGGTAGGGTTCCCATTCCCTGAGGAGGGGGCGCTTCCGGTTCTCCACCTTGCCGCGGGAGCGCAGGGGGATGGGGCACCACCCGCGCTGGTGGTAGTCGAGTGCCGTGACCAGCAGGTCGGGGCCGCTCATCGCCCGCCAGCCTCTTCACCCCGGCTCGCCGGCCCCCGCATGGGCTGGGTACGCATCCGCAGCAAGGCCTCCAGATCGCGGAGGCGGTAGCGCACGGCCCGCTTACCGGTCGGCCGAACCGCCGGCAGGTCCCGGGAGTACGTGAGCCGGCGGATCGTGGCCACCTTCAAGCCGAGGAAGCGGGCGGCCTCCTCGGCGGTCAACAAGCGGTCAATCGTCTCGGTCATCGTCATTCCCCGCGCGCCTCCCGCCGCACACCGTGCGCGACATCGTGCGCGCGAGCAATAATATCATTGCTACATATGCACAGATAAAGTACAATAAATGTTGGCTTAGCACGTGCTGGGAGGAGCACATGGAGCAGACAAAGGGATGGGACCTGGCGGATGGGAGAGCGCAGAACGAAGCCGGGGAGAAGATGCTCGCGCTGCTGATGCGCCACCACCCACGCGACAGCCAGCGCAGGTGGCGCACTGTCCGGCCGGCAGCAGCGGCGCTCTTGGGCTTTGCCTATGAGGATCTCGGAAGGCGGATCACGCGGAGACGAGCCGATCTGATCAGGCGGCAGATCAGGGAGGTGTTTTACTATCCGGCAATCGGCCGTGCGGGTGCGCTGCCGCCGCCTAACCGCGTGGTCCTCTCAGACGCCGCCCTTCGCCAGGCCCAGGCAGAGATCAGAAAGGGCCTCGCGCGACTCGTGCTGCTCTACCGGGACGAGACGCTTCCGGGTGCGGCCTGGTGGATGCTGCCCCGAGCTGTCATCGTGAAAAGGTATGACCGTCTGCGGGCCGATGCGATGGTGTGGAGGACAGCCGTGGAGCCCCGGCATATGCACGTGGTCCTTCAGGCGGGGGAAGTGCTCGCTGATGCCGTGCCGTGGATTCGGTTCTGCGAGCTGTGCGGGCGGGCCTTCTTTAAGGTGAAGCGACAACGGCTGTGCGGGCGTCCCCGCTGCAAGGCCGTCTTCCACGGGCGCAAACGCGTGCGGAAGGGCGCAGATTGGTCTGAGCGTCGAGGGCGTCCGAGAAGGAACTACGCCGCGGAGATGGTTGCGGCACACACCGCATGGCTCGGCGCGGCCACCGGCCGGCCTCCGGCCAAAGACTGACCGACCCGGTTGCGCCCGCCCCGTTGAGCCTACCCGCGGCAACGCCCGAGCCCTCCAGGCTCCCTCGCTGTTCGCGGCGACCGCCCACGTCTGGCAGAAGCAGATACAGGGCTGGCCGAGACGCTGTCGCGGGGCCTCTGACCACAAATTTTGCTTGACAGCGGGCGGCGGCAGAGGTGCTGGTGCGTCCGGATGCTCGGAGCCGGCGCCGCGATGACGGACCGGAAAGGCCAGAAAGAGTGGGTGTGTGCTGGTGAAATCTATGACGGCGCAGCCCGCGGCGTTGGCGGGGTGCTTATGCGGGAGTGAGCGCGGCGCTGGTGAAGAGGCACGTCAAGCGGATCGTTAATACAGCGTATAGCCCGACGAGGGTCGTCGGGGAGGCGGCGGCTCCTCAGGCGGAGGGTTGATGCGTCGGTTGAGAGCCTCCCACGTACGAGGCCACGCGGCGCGCAAGAAGCGAAAGCCTTGCCAGGCGGCGAGCCCTGCCACCAGCCACGCCAGGTAGCCAATGCCCTCCACCGCCCGCCAGTAATGGGGCGGTGCGCGCCACTTTCGGAGCTGCCGCAGCATGGCAGCATACTGCTGAGGGGTTTGCGCTCGAAGAACAATTTCAGTCGTACCATCTTCCACAAAGATGCTGACCACCTCCGGAATGAGCCCACGCTGCCGCTCCACGGCCAGGTAGCCCTGGACGGCGCAGAAGAGGGCCAGTCCGATCAGGAGGCATCCCACCCAAGTCTGGGCGGCTCGGCTCAACGGTGGGCACTCGCTCTTCCATGCCTGATGCACGTCCTGCTGGTGCTCCATGGGTGACTCCCCTTCAGCGCACGACTCTCAGCCCGCTGAAGGCACTCCAGAACTAGCCTTACCGTCGGCGCCCCTCTCCCAGGATTGGCGGGGTGATGGCTGGAGCCTAGACGGCTCCAGGGGCGGTGTCAAACGTGGGTGCACCGGGCGGCGGCCTTTTGTCCGCTGGGCGGAACGCGGGTAGCTTCCCTCAGCGTGTGCCCCAGGGGGGCGTGCCCCGACCCTCTCCCCCCCGGTTGCGCTAGTGGCAGTAGTAGTGGCAGTTGACTAGCCGTGACCGTCGCACGCGGTCAAAGTCCATCCCACAGGTCAAGATATACGAAAGCCCGCGCAGCTAAAGAGCTGGCGGGCTAAATTCGCACCCCCACGATGGTGGGCCCACCTGGATTCGAACCAGGGCCTGGCCGGTTATGAGCCGGTCGCTCTGCCCGCTAAGCTATGGGCCCCCCGCCCGGGAGTCGGGATCAGGAGTCTTCGGAGGGCGCG
>JACQRS010000332.1 GCA_016206385.1 Candidatus Rokuibacteriota bacterium
CCCGTACACCGCCCCCGGTAGCACGCCCGAGAGGATGTCCACCAGCACGCCGAGCCCGTAGCCCTTGTGGCTCCCCAGCTCGCGCGTTCCCCCGAGCGGGGTGAGGAAGCGGTTCTTCAGCGCCACGTCGGGATCGTGGGTCGGATGGCCCTGCTCGTCAAGCGCCCATCCCTCAGGGATCCGCTTGCCCCAGCGCGAGGCGATGGTGAGCTTGCCGATGGCGACGGTGGTGGTGGCCATGTCTAGGACGAAGGGTGGTTCCGTGCCGGCGGGAACGGCCACGCTCAACGGGTTGGTGGAGAGCATGGCTTTCCGGCCGAAGGTGGGGACCATGGCAGGGACGAACGAGTTGGTCATGGCGATGCCGACGAGGCCGTGGGGGAGCGCCATCATGGAGTAGCAGGCGCACGCGCCGAAGTGGTTGGAGTTCCTGACGGCCACGAACCCCGCCCCGTAGGTCTTCGCCTTCTGGATGGCGAGCTCCATGGCCTTGGTAGAGGTCCAGTGCCCGAGCCCCCGCTGGCCATCCACCAGCGCTGTGGCCAGTTCATCCCGGACGACCCGCGGCTCGGCCGCAGGCTCGATGTACCCGGCCCGGGTCCACTCCACGTAGGTGGGCAGCATGCCGATGCCGTGGGAGTCCACGCCGCGGAGGTCGGTCTGCACCATGAGGTCGGCGGTGTGGTCGGCGATATGACGGGCTATCCCGAGGGCCCCCAGCACCCGAGCGATGAATGTCTTGAGCCGCGCGTGACTCACCACGACAGCGTTTGGGTCCATGATGGGTCTCCTTAGAGCCCTGTGATCTTGATCCCGGAGTTCTTCAGCTTGTAGCGGCGGTTGATGGTGGCGAGGAGCGCGGTGATCCCCTCGAGCAGGCCCGCGTTGGAGAGCGGCCCGGCGTCGAGGACGCGGAGCCCCATGCTCGCCCCCAGCTCGGCCACCTGCTGCTTGGCGGCGGCGGCGTCGCCGCAGAGGAGGAGGTCACACTCGATCGGGTGCTCCAGCGAGGCCAGCTCATGGGCGGCGATGTGGTGAAAGGCCGCCACCACCCGGGCCCCGGGACCGAGGATCTGCTGGGCCTCTTCGGCGGCTGAGCCGATGGGCGGCGGCGTGAAGAGCCGCGCACCGCCGAAGGTCAGCGGCACCACCGCGCTCACCACCACCTTCCCCTGGCAGGCTTCCTTCACCTCCGGGAGCGTGGCGGCGAGCCCGGCGTAGGGAAAGGCCAGCACCACCAGTTCGCCGGCGCGAGCGGCCTCGGGATTGGTCATCCCGCTGACCTCGTCCCGCGCCTGGGCGCTGAGCTCCCTGGCTTTCGCCCTCGCCCGCTCCGCGTCCCTCGAGCCGACGATGATCGAGTGCCCCGCCTTGAGCCAGCGGAGGCCGAGCCCGGCTCCCTCCTTTCCGGTCCCTCCCAGGATGGCGATCTTCATTGCCGGGTGTCCTGCGCCTCCTCTTCACTGGCCAAACGAGCCATAGCCTAGGGCCAAGGTTCCCTGATGTCAACGGAGCCGCCCCTGATACGGCTTTTTGGCTAGTTACTTGGGATGGGGAATGATGGAGAGGAGCTGGTAAGTATCACCCTCTATCGTGAAATAAAAGCGCCACCCCCCGTTCACCCGGGCCTGCCAGATGCCACGGGCCTCGTCGTACTTCTTGGCACGGAGGGAAGGGTGGCGAAGATTGCGAACCAGAAGGGTGACTCGTCGGTCAAAAGCCCGCTGAATAAGCGGAGGAGCGCTTTCATAGCCTCGACGGAAGCGCTCGGTGTAGAGAAGCTGCACTAACCGGTCTTCGATTTCCTTGCGCCATGCAGAGCGCTAAGCATCTCCTTGACCGACCGAAACGGTCCGTAGACACGACCCTTCCTAACATCCTCGAGAGCTTTGGCGAGTTCGCGATCAACGACGCTCTTGGGGGTCAGGGTGATTTTCTTGCCCTGGACCCTGGCCTCCAGGAGATCCCCCACGGCTACCCCTGCCTTCTCCCGGACCGAAGCAGGAAGCGTGACCTGGTATTTCTCTTTGACCTTGACCAATGGCACAGCCGAACCCTCCTAAAGTAAGAAAGTTTGAATTACTCACAGTATAGGTTTAGGTTTAGGTTCAGGTCAAGCTCTAGCGGTGACGACGGTTTAGCTTGGAACGGTCGAAGCCCGTCCTGAGATCACGAGCTTCTCCTCGTGAGGCTGATAGGCATTAGCTTGGCGGCTCGGCTAGACTGTCCTGAGTGCACATCCAAAGGTGACGGCTCAATTTCGCTCTGGCAGAGCCCTCATCGGAAGAGGTCGCGCGAGGGATCGCGGAGGAGGGACTTTGAACTCGCCTCCGCCCGCTCCAGGGCGAGGCCGCGGACGATGGCGACCGGGACCCGGCTGAGCTTTCCCATCACCAGCTCAGCGGCGGAAGCCAGCTCGTCTGCCACGGCGAGAAGCGTGGCCTGGAGCACGTGGCCGGCAGGATCCCGCTCGCCGAGGTAGCTCTTGATCGGCTGGAGCCCGGCCACGCCGATGGCCACGTTGGCGAGCCCTTCGCGCCAGGGCCGGCCGAACGTGTCGGAAACGACGATGGCGAGGTCGAGGCCCGTGAGCTGGCGGATCCGGTCCCTGAGCGTCTGGGCGGAGCGGTCGGGGTCCTCGGGAAGGAGCGAGGCGGTGTCCAGGTCCACGTTGGACTGATCCACGCCTCCGTTGGCGCAGATCCAGCCGTGGCGGGTCTCGACGATCAAGACCCCCTTGTCCATCCTCACCACCCGCTTTGATTCCCTCAGGATCAGCTCCACCAGCCGCGGATCGCGGTCCAGCTCTCTGGCCATGGCCAGGGCCGCGGGGGAAGGCACGACCTCAGCCAGCCTCACCACGCGCCCTTCGGCCTTGGACAGGATCTTCTGGCTCACGACCAAGCAGTCGCTCTCGCGAAGCGGCGTGCCCTGGTGCGCGGCGGCTTCCAGGATGAGCTGCCCCAGGTCGGCTCCGCCCCGGATCTCGGGCAACCCTTCGATGCCCATCACCTCGTAGCGGGGCGCCATCGTCTACCCGAAATGGGGGAAGACCTTCTCGCCGAGAAGGCGGATGGAGCGGAGGACCTTGGCCTGCTCCATCCCCGGCCACTGGAGTCGAAACGTCATGGTCGTGATCCCCAGCCGCTCCCGGTAGCGGGAGATCTCCTCCCTGACCTTGACGGGATCGCCGAGGATGAAGCGGTCCCGGGCCAGCTCCTCGAAGCCCAGGGCAAAGCTCTCCCCAGCCGGGAGGGCTTTGTCCTGCTCCCAGCGCTGATAGGCCCGGTACTTGGGCTCGAGCAGCGGGCGGGCTTCGGCCAGGGCGCCGGCGGCATCGGGCGCCACATAGCATTCCTTAGTCATAGGCACCTCGCGGGCGGGGGGCTTTCCGGCCTCGGCCCGCGCCTGCCTGAAGAGCGCCAGCTGGCGCTCGAGCGTGGCGAGCGTGGCGTGGGGGTTCATGAGCCAGGCATCGCCGAGACGCGCGGCCCGCCTCACGCCGGCGTCGCTGTTGGCGGCGAGCCAGATGGGAGGACGGGGCCGCTGGAGCGGCACCATGGAGATCCTGACCTGGTTGAGGGTGAAGTGGGTGCCGGCGTAGGAGACCGGCTCCCCGGTCCAAAGTCGCTCGATGATCTCCAGGGCCTCGACCAGCCGGCCGACCCGCTCCTTCGGGTGCTGGCCCATGGCCTCGTTCTCCACGTCGCGGTAGCCGAGGCCCGCGCCGAAGATGAAGCGCCCCCCGCAGATCACGTCCAGGGTGGCGAGCTGCTCAGCCACCTCCACGGGATGGTGCAGAGGAAGGAGAAGGCAGCCGGTGCCGAGCGTCATGCCTTCGGCCTCGGCCGCCACCCGCGCCAGGGTCGGGATCGGCTGGAAATAGGTGAAGGGAGCCGCGAGGTAGTGCTGGCTCGCCCAGACCGAGTCGAAGCCGACGGATCGCGCCAGCCGCACCTGCTCGAGGTGGTCGCGAAACCTGGCGGCCTGGGAGTCCTCCGGCGGATGCTGGACCGAGAGCGCAAGACCGAAGTTCATGGCCCGAGGGCTCCCAGACGCGCCGCCACACCGAGGGTCCGCAGGAGCCGGGAGCTCCGGGTGTTACGCTCGCTCTCGAGGAGGGCCCGGAGGTCCTCAGGCCCGTCAACGTCGAGGCCGAGTCCTGGAAGCGGGAGGACCACCGGATCCAGCCCGCGCCGCCGGGCGGCGGTCAGGTGGTTGGCAAACGAGGGCTCGCCGAACTTGAGGGCCATCACATCGGGAGGGGAAAGCAGCGCGCCGTTGGTCCCAAAGCCCGACCGCGACGGCACGAAGACAGCTCCCGGCGCCGACGGGGCGGCCTCGAGCAGGGCGGCGATTTCCCGCGGCGTCATCTGGGGGACATCCCCCGGGATTGTCAACAACTGCGCAGCGCCGCCCTCGACTGCCGCGCGCTGGGCCAGGGCCACGGCTTCGGTGTGGCCGCGGCTCTCCGCCTCCTCGAGGATGGCGGCCCGAAACCGGCGGGCCAGGGCCATGACCTCCGGGTCCCTGGTCACGACCAGCACGCTGTCCAGCCCCGCGGCCACGAGGGCCTCCAGCACGTCCTCCAGCATGCTCTGCGCCAGGGCCCGACGCTCGTCCGGAGAGAGCACGCGGGCGAGCCGCTGCTTGGCGGTCTCGAGGTCCTTGGCAGGCACGGCGGCCAGCGTCCTCACCCGAGCGCTTCCAGCACGGCCCGTGCAAGCGCCACCTCGCGCTGCCGGTCGGTCATGAGCGTGTCTGCGACGACGGGGGAGACCCCGAACTGGAGCAGCTCTGGCGTGAGCCCCTGATCCCGGCGGTCGATCACCATCACGTCGAGCCACTCGCTGTAGGCCCTGGCAACACCCGCCGGCGACACCGGCAACCCTCGTGCCGCCATCAGGGCGCCCGCGGGCCCGCTGACCGCGGCGCCCGCAACGATCGGGCTGAGCGCGAGGACAACCGCGCGGGTTTCCTTGAGTGCGCCCACCACCCCTGGCACAGCCAGGATCGGGCCGATGGACGTGACGGGGTTCGACGGGCAGATGAGCACTGCGCGGGCGTGGCTGATGGCATCAAGCACTCCCGGAGCGGGCAGGGCCGCGTCGGCTCCTTCGTAGGCGACCTCGAGGATCTCCACTTGGCCTTTTTCTTTCACGAAGAACTCCTGGAAGGTGAGCCAGCCGGTTGTCGAGCGGATCTTGGTTCTCACAGGCTGGTCAGACATGGGCAGGAGCCGGCTCCTGACCCCGAGGCTTCGGCGGATCGCGTCAGTGACTGCTGACAGCGTTGCTCCCCGTCTGAGCGATTCGGTCCTGAACAGGTGCGTGGCGAGGTCCCGGTCGCCGAGGTTGAACCAGGTCTGCTCGCCGAAGGCCGCCATTCCCTGGAGGCAGTGAAAGGTATCGTCCCTCACTCCCCACCCCTTTGCCTCGTCGATCAGGCCCGCCAGCGTGTAGGTGACCGTGTCCAGGTCAGGAGAGACGTGAAGCCCCCACAGCTCGATGTCGTCACCCGTGTTACCGATCACTGTCAGGTCAGCCGGAGCGATGAGAGCGACGAGCCCCCGAAGCAGCTTGGCAGCCCCGGTACCACCGGCCAGGGCGGTGATCATTGGCGCTCGAGTTCAGCGGGGAGACCGGCCAGCCAGTGGGTCAGCGGAGGCGGTCCGACTCAAAGGTGTCGGTCCTACGGGACGACCAGAGGGCGGAGCCCCCGCGCCAGGCGAAGAGCCCGCTGCCGGGGCGCCCCCTGAGCGGCAGCGGAAGGTCAGCCTCCGGCACAGGAATGAAGCCAAAACGCACCCACACCCGGTCGAGCCCCTGGGGCCGCACAAACAGGGTCTCCAGCCCGGCCGCTGTCGCGTCAGGCAGGGCGGAGGCGACGAGCTGGGCCGCGACCTCGAGCGGGTCCTCCGATTCGACGACCACGGGGCCGTAGATCATTCCAGCCGGGCTGCTCGGCTCCACGAGCAGAGCGCCCACCATCCGCTCGGGCTCTTCCTTTACCCAGGCCCCCCAGGCCAGCTCCCGCGGACCCGGCGGCGGCGCCCAGGCGGCCGCATAGCTGAACAGGCGACGGGCGTCGGGAGAGCCTGCCGGGAGCGGTCGGTACTCCACGCCGCGCCAGGTGCGGGGAAGGATTGGCGACGCGTGCTGGGCGGGTACCCGCGCCGGAGGCGCGGGTGCGCGTTCAGGTTGGGTGCGCGGCTGGCCCTTACTTCTTCCCAAGCACCGCGTCCTTCAGGGACTTGGTAATCCTGAACTTGACCACGCGCTTGGCCGGAATCTTGATGGGCTCGCCGGTCTGGGGATTGCGTCCCATGCGCGCCTTCCGGTTGGCGAGCACGAGCCTGCCGAAGCCGGGGAGCACGAAGCCGTTCTTGGCCTCCTTGGTGGCCAGCGCCAGCAGGGTCTCCATCAGCTCTGACACCTGCTTCTTCGAAAGCGTCGACTTCTGCGCGAGCGTTCCGATGATGGCTGCTTTGGTCATCATCCTTGCCATGGGTGCGTCCTCCTCAGGTTGACGGTATGGGGGACCAATGAGACCAGGGCCGTATTGTAATCAAGCGCGCGGGGAGCGCAAGGGGGATCTCTCGGGCTGATAGTCGCGACGGCTGAAGCGGAATTCATCGGACGCCGTGAGCCTCTTGTAGGAGCCGAAGCGTGCCTCGGCGTCTTCGATCCGATCGAGCGGGCTCTCCTCGTCCTCGTCCCCGTACACCTTCAGAAGCTCGTACGTGGTGCTCCGCTGGGCCGGGATCCGCCCCGCGGCCCGGATCATCCGGCGCAGCTCGGCGGGCGGGACGAGCTGGCCGTAGGGCGCCCCTGCGGAGGTGGAGATGGATTCGTTGATCAGCGTTCCGCCGAGATCGTTGGCGCCGCAGGCCAAGAGGTACTGGGCGAGCTTGGGCCCCTCCTTCACCCACGAGGACTGGATGTTCCTGAC
>JACQRS010000304.1 GCA_016206385.1 Candidatus Rokuibacteriota bacterium
GCTGGAGGCGGCGTCTGCGCCGCTCTCCCGGAGGAGCCCTACGGGACCGGTGACTCGGGCCAACTCGCGCACACCCGGGAAGATCGGGGGAGGACGAAGAGGCGGGCCCCTGTTAACCCGCGGCCCGCAATTTCGAAGAGTATGAGGTCTGGCTCCGCATGATGGCCATTCACTGCACCGGTCCCGACGCTCCGTGGTGGCAGGCCTTCCCAGTCTACAAGACCCTCCAGGACCGCCGGGTCGTCTTCAGGTGGGAGCGGCCACCGGCCGAGCCCGAGCGGGCCTACGCGTCGCCCCTGCTGGAGGCCCGGCGCTATGCGAGCATTCTCAAGAGCGATCCGTTCGTCAAGACCCAGGCCGACCTGGCCCGGGAGATGGGCGTGTCCCGGGTGCGCATCACCCAGATCATGAACCTGCTCAGGCTGACGCCCGAGGTCCAGGAGCGCCTGCTGTGGCTGGAGGACCAAAAGGCGGTCCGGTTCTTCAGCGAGCATCGGCTTCGCCCGCTGAACCAGATCGAGGATCCGAAGCGGCAGGTTCGGGAATTCCAGAAGCTGCTCGCAGAGGTTCCGCGGTAGCGGGCGTCGGCTGCCGGGACCGCATCCGAAGGTAGATGCGGGCGCAGAGCTGGACGATCTTCATGTGGCGCTCCTCCGGGGTGAGCTGGTCGTAAGGATTCCGCGGGTTGGTCCCGCCGTCGTGCGGAACGATGACCAGTTTGGCGTTCAGCTTCAGAATGCGCTTCAAGTGGGCTACCTACGAGAGGCAAGCAACGCGGCGACCTGCGGGCGGAGCTCTTCGATGACCGTCTTGTACGGTAGGAGCTTCGGCACCAGCGGCCCAAGCCACTGCTTCCAGGTCTTCTCCACGGTCGTGAGCATCGCCTTCGGGAAAAAGCTCTCGGGGCCCGAGAACGTCACATCCTTGAGCGCGCACTTCTCCCGCAGAAACGACTCGAAGCCTGAGATGTCCAGGGGGTCGCGGTAGGTGCCCAGGATCCGCCAGAGGTCATAGTAGTCCCGAGCGCGAGAGCGCACCCAGCCCCGTCGCTCCAGCGAGCGCAGGTGTTGCAGGATGGCCCGCAACTTCTCCGCCACGATCTCCTCCAACGAGTAGACTGCCACCTGGACCTCGAGGGGCTCGCCATACTCGTGAAGCACGGGGCGCCGGATCGTTGGCTTGAGCACCTTCTCGTCCGTCACGGTCTCGACCATGATGTGGGTCTGCGGCCTTCGGTGCCAGGGGAACCGAGCGCGGATATCGAAGGCCTCCTGACCGGCCGGGTGTGGATCACGCTCGACGTGCCGCTCGTACACGATCTCGACGGGTGCATAAGGGTCGAGGAGCTTCACCGCCGCGGCGCACGTGTCCCGGATCGCGGAATCCATCGCCGCACCGGTCGGGACAGAACCGACGGCGGTGAAGTCCAGATCCTCGGAGAAGCGGTAGTCGCCGAAGTAACACTTCTTGAGCGCCGTCCCACCCTTGAACACGAGCGTGTCGCGCAGGACGTCCACTTGGTTGATGCCAGCCAGAATCCACGAGAGGAGGTAGTCGCGTTCGAGCACCTCCCAGGGAAGCCCGAGCAGCCTGTGAGCTTCCTGCAGTCGGGTGCGCAGCGGCTTCATGACCTCACCTTCCCCGGTAGGTTCACCTGAATCATCCACCTGGCATCGCAGGCTCCTCGGCGCGGACCGCTCGGATCGAGCACGCGGTAACCCTTGATGGGCACCTCCCGCAACGGCTCGAGCTGGTCGGTCTTGATCCCCTGTTGCTCCAACAGCCAGCCGAGGCGCTTCGCCGTGGCGGTGTCAAGCTTGAGGGCGTAGCGGATGATGCGATCCACGTCTAGCTTGGGGGCCCGGGCCTCGAAGGCGTGGAGCACCTCGGCGAAGTCGCCGCAGTGGCGTGGCATCATCAAGCCATCGAGGAGGGTCCGCTCCGGATCCGTCATCTTGATCCGGGACTCGCCCACCCAGACGTCCTCGGTCCCGAAGAACCGTTCCGGCAACACCTGGACGAACTGGTAGACCGTCTCACCCACCGGGTAGCCTTCCTCGGCTCTCTTTCGCTTCGCGCCACGCGTACGGGGCACCGAGCGCGCGGTCGTGAGCACGAACACGCGCCGGGGCATCTGCTCGGTCAGGCCGTGGTGGCTCAGTGCCGACCAGTGGCTGATGGCCGCCGGCTTGACCAGCGCCATCGCGATCTCGAACTCGTGGAGGGGCGTGACGCCAGGGACGGAGCCGGAGAGTGAGTAGAGGCCCTTCTTCAGCCGGACGGTCCAGCCTGTCCGGGCCAGGTGGTGAAGGGCTTGGCGGAAGTAACCAGACGAGAGTCCCACCGAAGGAGCGAGCCTCCGAGCCTCCCCGGCCGTGAACAGGCGCTGCCCAGACTCGGCCAGCTTCCTGACTAGCTCGGTTCCAACCAGAGTGTGGGTTAGATTCTTTCTTGCCATTATTCTCCTCTGTCGAACATTCGCCGTACTAAGTCTACTGCGACTTACGATAGACACTATACTGCGATTGTTCGTTCATGTCAAACAATCGCAAGTTTAAATATAGATGATATTACGCCTGCAGGAGCGGGGGATTTCTGGACGAGAGGCTCCCCATATCCGGCGCTTGCCGACCTTTCTGGTTAGCAGGTCGCGCACGCCACACTCCGCATGATACGCGTGCCCGCAAACCTCGCGCTGTGTTTAGGAAGAACTGGCCCGGCTGTGCTTTGTGGGCCGGGAGTGAAGGGGCGTCCGGTGCCGCGGCTCGTGGCTAGGAGGGTGTGGCTCCCCAGAGAGATCGGAGTTTCGAGTCTCTCCGCGACTCGAAACACGCTGGGAGTGGTAGCCCAGGGCCATCGGGGTTTCGAGTTGCTAATTCCTCAGAGAGCACGCCGCCACGTGAGCTCCTGACCGACTCCGGTCTCGTTGGACCTCTCTGGTTCAATACTCCCCGGGCCCAAGGTGTGCCCGCGGCTGGGGAGCATTTGCGGCGACGAAGCGGAGTAACGCTTAGGGCGCTCGTCACCTCCCGCCCGGGACGAGCCGCTTCAGCTCCTCGAACCAGTTGAGAACCACCACCATGTGGGTGGGAGTGGCCGCACGGTCCTGAAGAAGCGCCACAAAGCGCTGGCCGTCCGGTGTCATGCTCAGCGGGCCCGTGAGGGTGCTCTCCGTGCCGATATCGAACAGGAGGACGGGCTTGGAAGGCTGGAAACCGGGTGTCGTGGTGATCGTCACCCTCATTACGCTCCGGTCGCTGGCATAGAACAGCTCGCGTCCATTCGGAGCCCAGACCGGCCTGGTGCCTCCACCGCTCGAGATCTGCCACTTGCTCCCTAGGGCGGGAAACGGCTGAACGTAGACTTCTGGATTTCCCGACTCGTCCGACTGATAGGCGACCCAGCGGCCGTCGGGCGAGATGGATGCCCCCGTTTCGTTGAAGGCAGACTGCAAGAGGGGCGTCGCCCGATGCTCCTCGTCCACGGCCACGAGCCAGATGTCCATGCCGGTGGCCGTGTTCAGCACTGTCAGGAGGAGCGACTGGCCGTCGTGTGACCACGTCTGAGGGAGCACCAGGGATGGGCTCGAGTACAGAACCTCGGCCGGAGTGTTCTCATCCACACGCTGAAGGATGACCTTGAACCCCTCCGAGGTCAGAGAGTTGTAAGCGATGCTCTTGCCGTCCACGGACCACACAGGGCCATAGCTGTTGCCGCTGAACGTGACACGGCTCAGCGTCTCCCGCTCCAGGTCGTACACCCAAATGTCGGATGTCTCCTCGCGCATGGCCAGCGCGATCCTGTGCCCGTCCGGCGACACTCTCGCCGACTGAAAGCCGCCCTTCCTTGCAAGGATCGCTCGGACCGCCCCGCTGCGTTCGAGCCACACCAGCGACTGCGGGTAGCCGGTTCCCGGCCCCGGCACGTAGACCAGGGAGCCGTTGCGCGAGAACGCGTAGTGGGCAGCGCCCGTGATGGGCACCATCATCACGCCCTCGAGGACAGGAAGGGCAGCGCCGATCTCCTCCGGGCGGCTCGCATCGAACGGAGCGGCCAGGAGCACGCCGCCCCGCGCGAACACCAGGTGTCCTGAGACCGCGTATTTGGGATGGGTTCCGGGGTGCGGCAGCGCCCTCCGGTGACTCCCATCCATGGATCGAACTCCGATGCGCGCGTCCGAGAAGGCGCCCGAAAACCTGTTGTTGAGCAGAAACGACTTCCCATCCGGCAGGAGCTCGGGCCAGCGGGGCAGACTGTCCTCTTCTGATCCGGCCACCGATTCCGGCGTTCCACCCGTCGCCGCCACCTTTCGGATCCCCGGGCTGGCGGGAAACGCCGCGAACAGAATCGTGCCGTCCGGACCCCAGCTCGCTCCCCGCGGGTTCCGCGCATCGCAGATCTCCATGACGCCGCCGCCGGAGAGCGCGACCTTCTTGAGCTCGCCCCGGGCGAAAAATCCGACCCACTCGCCGTCCGGGGAGAAGAAAGGTCCCTCCGCGCCCTCCGTCCCTGCAAGGGGTTCTGCCTCCAGGCGATCCATCCGGCGCAGATAGAGTCGCGTGCTTTCTTCCCCACGGGCGACGTACACGACGGCCCGGCCGTCCGGCGAGATGGATACGGCGTTCTGATCGGTGGCGGCGAGTGGCGCAGAGGCGGGAAAATCAAGCCGGAACCGCAAGACGGCTCCGCCAGGACGCTCCCCGGTCGGCTCGAGGATGAGCTTGACTGCGGCTCCCGCAAGACCCGCCCCCAGCAGCAAGAGGCTTAACCCGACCTTTGATGTCCCGAAGCGCTGACGCGAGGGGCGCCGGGTCGCAGCGCCCGTCGTGCTCAAACCCGGCGCGCCGGATACGGCCGCGTCGATCTCGATTCTCGCATCACCGATGTCCCGAAGCCGCTGGCGGGCATCCTTGATCAAACAGCGGCGCAGGAGCGCGACGACCGCTTCCGGCACAGCCTCGGGCAGGGCGGACCAGTCCGGCTCGCGCTCCAGGATCCTCGCGATGGTGTCCGACACTGTCTCCCCGGCGAAGGCTTGCTTCCGCGTGAGCGCCTCATACAGCACGCACCCGAACGACCAGATGTCGGTGCGCCTGTCAACGGGCTTGCCGCGTGCCTGCTCCGGGCTCATGTAGGCAGCCGTGCCCAGGATGACTCCTTCACTGCTGCCCCAGTATGTCGCGGTGGGTGACTGTGAAACATCTGCTGCGGTTTGCTCCGGAGCGAACGCCTTGGCGAGCCCGAAGTCGAGCACCTTTACCGTGCCGTCGGGGGTGACCTTGACGTTGGCGGGCTTGAGGTCCCGGTGGATGATCCCCTTCTCATGGGCCGCCTCGAGCGCCTCTGCCATCTGGCGGCAGACTTGCAGCGCTTCCCCAACCGGAAGCTGACCCTTGGCGATGCGCCCGCCCAGCGTCTCGCCGGGCACCAGCTCCATCACCAGGAAGCGGACGCCGTCCGACTCCTCCAGGCCGTAAACGGCGGCGATGTTCGGGTGGTTGAGGACGGCAAGCACGCGCGCCTCCTGCTCGAAGCGGGCGAGGCGTTCAGGGTCGCTGGCAAAGGCGTCGGGGAGGATCTTGATCGCTACATCGCGGCGGAGCTTGTTGTCAGTGGCGCGGTAGACCACACCCATCCCCCCCTCGCCGATCTTCTCGACGATGCTGAAGTGGGACAGCCTGGCACCTATCATCATTATTCAGTCGCCCGTCATGCGCAGGAGAGAGGCCTCGTCAGGCTTGACCGTTGGGCAGGAGTCTAACAGATCCCTCAGCGGGGCGTACTGGGACTCGAAACTGAGTTGGTTAACAGGTGGCTCCCCACCCCGATCGGAGTTTCGAGTCTCTCTACGACTCGAAACAGGGTGGGAGTGGTAGCCCAGGTGATCCTAGGGTCGAACTAAAGGACAGGAAATTGTATCGCCCCAC
>JACQRS010000305.1 GCA_016206385.1 Candidatus Rokuibacteriota bacterium
ATCCCTGCCGTGGCGCGCGGCGCCAAGGTGAAAGTGGTGGGCGTGGTCTTCGACAAGACGCCGCTCAACATCTGGGTCCGGAAAGATGGCCCGATCAAGTCGCCCAAGGACCTCGAGGGGAAGACCCTGGCGGCGCCCCCCGGGGACGCCCAGCGGCAGCTCTTCCCCGCCTTCGCCCGGATCAACGGGATCGACCCCGCCAAGGTGAAGTGGGTCAGCATCGAGCCTGCGGCCAAGTACGTGGCGCTTTCCGAGAAGCGGGCCGACGCGGTGGCCGACTACACGACGGGCCTTCCCTTCGTTGAGAAGGCCCTGGGGAAGGGGAACGCGGTGATGATCCCGTGGGCCGACCACGGCTTCGACATGTACAGCATGTCCATCATCGCCAGCGAGAAGACCATGAAGGAGCGGCCGAAGCTGCTCCGGGACTTTCTGGAGGCCAGCTACCGCGGTTGGCGGGACGTGATGGAGAATCCGAAGGCGGCGCTCGAGATCTTCAAGAAGCGTGTGCCGGAGATCGACCTCTCCATCATCGAGTCCAACATGCTGATGGGCCTTCAGCTCATGAAGACCGAACGGTACGCGAAAAACGGCATCGGCTGGATCGACAAGGCCAAGATGTGCCAGTCGGTGGACCTCATCAACGCCAACATGGAGATCCCGCGCAAGGTGGGGTGCGCGGAGGTCTTTGCCACCGACTTCCTGCCGCGGATCGAGCTGCCCCGGACCATGCGAACCTACTGAGCGCGCCGGGCGGAGAGAGAGGCGGCTGTGGCACCGAGCGAGTGGAGCTGGGGTATGCACCCTGTGTGGTGGATGTGGGGTGCCTGGGGCATCGGCATGATGCTCGTCATGCTGGCGTTCTGGGCCCTGGTGATCGCTGGGCTGGTCCTCGGCATCCGCTGGCTCGTCAGGCAGGGCTGGGAGCCCCGCGCTGATCCCGCCCTCGAGATCCTCCGACAGCGGTATGCGCGCGGTGAGATCAACAGGGAGGAGTTCGAGGCGAAGAAGCGAGACCTAGCGAGTTAGCCCGGCGGCGGCGCACGCGCCCGGCGGGCGCAGGGACAGGCGCCGCAGACCGTCGGCTCATCGCGCGCATGCCACCGTTCATCGTCCTCGACCGGATCGGCATGACCTACCGGGCCGCGAGCGGGCCGGTTGAGGCCATCCGCGAAATCTCATTCTCCGTGGAGCGGGGCGAGTTCGTCGCCCTGGTCGGTCCGAGCGGCTGCGGCAAGTCCACCCTGCTCAGGATCGTCGCCGGGCTGAGGCCGGCGACCTACGGGACGGCCACGGTGGCGGGCGAGCCGGTGAGCGGGCCGCTGGCTCTGGTCGGGATGGTGTTTCAGGCGCCGGTGCTCCTCCGCTGGCGCCGGCTGCTCGAGAACGTGCTCCTCCCGGCCGAGCTGGCCGGCCTCCGTCCCGCCGACTATGCGGCGCGGGCCCGGGACCTCCTCGCGCTCACCGGCCTGGCCGAGTTCGCCGACAAGTTTCCCCGCGAGCTCTCCGGCGGCATGCAGCAGCGGGCATCGCTCTGCCGCGCGCTCCTCCTGAACCCGCCGCTTCTGCTCATGGACGAGCCTTTCGGCGCGCTCGACGCCATGACCCGTGACGAGATGAACCTGGAGCTGCTGCGGATCTGGGGGGAAGGCAACCAGGAGCGGAAGACGATCCTCTTCGTGACCCACTCGATCCCCGAGGCGGTCTTCCTGGCGGATCGGGTGGTGGTGATGGGCCCGCGACCGAGCACGATCGCCAGGGTCGTGCCGATCCCGCTGCCCCGGCCGCGGACGATGGAGGCGCGCGCATCGGCGGCCTTCGGCCGCCTGTCGCTGGAGATCTACGAGACGCTGCAGGTCAAGGCCCCGGCCGCGCCGGCGGTCCCCGGCGGCTAGGGCCCGCGCGGGAGGCTACCTGAGCCGCGCCATGTCCTCGGGGTGGTTGGAGCGGAAGCTGTAGCTCTTGACGACGCCCCGGGCGTCGAAGCGCACGGTCAGCTCCTTACTCAGCTCGCCCTGGGAAAGCTTCTTGCCGTAGAACCAGCTCCACGTCAGGTCTCCCGTGTCGAAGCCGACCTGATAGGGCTCGCCAAAGAACCGGCGCAGGTCCGCCTTGGTGGTCTTCCCCGCCTGGACCATGTCCGCGGTGGGGGAGGGGAAGTCCTGACCGACCTCGAGGAGGGCACAGCCCGCAAGCAGAGCTGCCAGGACCAGGAGAGCGCGCCAGGGACGCTGGACCATGGGGGGAGGATAGCACGAAAGCCCGGGAACCCGTCAATGGCGCTTGACACCGGAGGTCGCCCGTGGCTAGGGTGGGGACACAGATTTTTCTGCTAAGGAGGAATGGGCCATGCCGATCCCTGTCATGAGAGGGTTTCTCAACCTCGACAAGGTCCCGGAGGAGAAGCTCACGCCGCTGATCAGCCGGAGGATCGTCACCGGCGAGAAGGAGATGGTGGTCTTCTTCAAGATCAAGGCCGGGGCCCACGCCGGCGCCCACAAGCACCCCAACGAGCAGATCTCCTGCATGGTCTCAGGCAGGATGGAGTTCCGATTGGGCAACGAGAAGCGGATCTGCGGCCCGGGCGACGTAGTCGTCATCCCGCCGGGCGTCGAGCACGAGGCGTGGTTCCCCGAAGACACGGAGGTGATTGACGTCTTCACCCCGCCGCGCGAGGACTTCTACACCGGCGAGGACACCTACCTGAGAAAAGGGTAACGCAAAGACGTCCCCCAGAGAGCGGAAGGAGGCAGCGGTATGCAATCAGGCTGGCTGAGTGAAGAGTTCGACCCCACCGAGCTTGAGACATCCAAGGAGGTAGAACCGGAGGCTCCCGAGGCAGCCGAGGAGAGGAGTGGCGTTTCGCGACGGCGATTCCTCCAGGGCGGCTTCGTTGCCGGCGTCGCTACGGGGATGGCGGCAAGCGGCATGCTGACCGCGCACCAGCATGCCCACGCCCAGGCAGCCGCGGCCAATCCCTTCGGGAAAAACTGGTGGCCGTCTCCGTGGGGACCAACCGACGAAGCCGGCGCTTCCAATCGGATCACGCCGGCCAAGGTGCTTCAGGCATCCCGCCTGATCAAGAGCGGGAAGATCTACTCCCTCGGCAGGGTGTACGAGCATGGGATCCCGCTGTTCGGCAACCGTCACTTCAGCTTGATGATCCCTGGAGGCCCAACCGGCGGCCCGTTTGGGACAGCGAAGCTCATGTACAACGACGAGATGTTCAGCGGCGAGATCGGGCAGGTAGGCACCCAGTTCGACGGTCTGGGTCACATCGGGACCATCATCGGTAACGACATCGTGTACTACAACGGCTTCAAGCAGTCGGAGGTTGGGGGCACCTATGGCCTCCAGAAGCTCGGCGTCCACAACGTGAAGCCGTTCTTCACCCGGGGCGTGCTGATCGACGTCCTGGCTCTCAGGGGCGGTGAGCGGCTGCCCATCGGCTACGTGATCACCCCCGCGGATGTCCAGGCTGCGCTGAAGCGGCAGGGGACTCGGGAGCCCGGGGAGGGTGACGTCGTCCTGTGGCGCACCGGGCACGGCAAGCTCTGGATGAAGGACAATGCCGAGTTCAACAAGGGGGCGCCAGGCATCGGGGTCACCGTGGCCAAGTGGCTGATCGAGCGGAAAGTCTGTATCTCCGCCGTCGACCACTGGGCTGGCGAAGCTGTTCCCGGCGAGGACAAGGACCGCCCGTTCGAGTGCCACCAGTGGCTGATCAACATGAACGGGATCCACATCCTCGAGAACCTGGACCTGGAGAAGCTGGCCGCTGAGCGGGCCTACGAGTTCGCCTTCGTCTTCGCGCCGCTGCCGCTCAAGGGGGCCACGGGCTCGCCCGGGAACCCCATCGCGGTAGCGTAGCGGGTCAAGAGGGAGGCGAGCGCTGAGCGTGGTGGGAGGCGCGCGTGACATGAGCGACCCCCCCGCGGAGACATTCACCGCCGAGGAACGAGCGGCTCTCGCGCCGTACGTCACCGATCTGGACGGCCCCGTCTTCGCCCTGGTGAACCTGCCCGAGGTGGTCAAGGGCGCGCTCTTCGCCCGCTACTCGCGCTCGGCCAAATCCCTCCGGCGCCTCTTCCTGGATGAGTTTCTGGACAAGGTCGAGCCGGCGCCGACGACGCGAGCGGTCGGGGTGGCGCGGGCCGAGGCGCTCTACGAGCGGGTCTTCAACGAGTACGGCGACGACTCGGTGGCCCAGCTCGGCGGCGTCCACCTGGCCTGTGAGGGCGCCTCGAACATCCTGACCAAGGTGCTCGAGTGGGGTCGCCTCATGGCCTACCTCGAGCAGTCCACGCGCTACGTGCCG
>JACQRS010000319.1 GCA_016206385.1 Candidatus Rokuibacteriota bacterium
CCATGAGGCCGTCGCCCGCGGTCTCGTTCACCTCGCCGTGGTTGGCGCGGATGATCTCGAGGAAGCGTGAGAAGTAATCCTGGATCAACCGGTTGAGGCGCTGGGGCGGGAGCTGCTCGGAGAGCCGCGTGTAGCCTTCCACGTCCAGGAACAGGACCGAGACGTCCGCCTCGCGCTTCTCCAGCTCGCGCGCGTCCGGGTTCGTCTCGAGGAGGCGCGTCACCGACTCCGGGACGAACTTGACCAGCTCTCCCTTGACCTGCTCCAGGAGCTCCACCTTCTGCATGGACTCCTGGAGGCTTCGGAGCGTGTCGGCCAGCTCGACGTTGCGTGCCTCCAGGTCCTCGTGCGC
Organism: Candidatus Rokuibacteriota bacterium; assembly: GCA_016206385.1. Taxonomy (GTDB): domain Bacteria; phylum Methylomirabilota; class Methylomirabilia; order Rokubacteriales; family CSP1-6; genus JACQWB01. The sequence goes on from JACQRS010000319.1 coordinate 353, forward strand.
GGTCTTGAGGCGGTCCGTCATGTCGTTGATGACCCTGCCCAGCTCGCCGATCTCATCACGGCTCTGCACCGCGACGCGCGCCTCGAAGTCGCCGTGGCCGATCCGGCGCGCGGCGGCCGCCACCCGGGCGATGGGCTGGAGCACGACGCGGCCTATGAAGACCACGAGCGTGACGGTCACGCCGAGGATGGTGAGGAGCGCGACGACGATCTGGCGGTTCCGCGCCGCGCGCAGCTCCGCATCCAGCTTCTCGAGCCCGAGGCTGACCCGCACCACCCCGCGGACCTTGTGATCCTCGCCGTGGCAGCCCTGGCACTCGTCGAGATTTCGCAGCGGCCGGAACAGGGTCAGCAGGCGGGCGCCGTCGGCCATCCCGTACGTTTCCTGGGGCGCCATGGTCTCGACCGCGCGGCTGAAGAGCGGATCGCTGATCCGGCTCCCCGGCTGTCGTTGCATCTTGGAGATGCGCTCGACGATGTCCGGTGTGATGCCGCCGAGGCTGCTCACCTCGTTGACCGTCTCGAGGTCGGTGAACGCTTCGACGCCGTTCCGCCGGTAGACGTCGAGCTGGCGGACGTCCTTCAGCTCGGCTTTCAACTCTTGGACGAGGCGGCGGATGATGTCTGGACGGCCTTCCAGCATCCCGTTCTCGACGCTCCGCACGATGGACGCCGTCAGGAGCCGGGCGGTTTCTCGGTTGCCGGCCACGAGGGCCTCGGTCTCGCGTCGGATGTTCAGGATCAGGAGGACGCCGAATCCCAGGATGAGGACCCCCAGGATCAGCGAGATGACCTTAACGCGGAGGTGCTGCCTGAACAGGTCGGCGACGGCCATCGAGTGCCTCGGCCGGGCCGCCCGTCAGCACCCGAGCGCCCGCGCCGCGTCCCGGAAGCGCTGGACGCTCTCGAGCTTGATCTGCTCGTAGCCGCGGACGAGGTCGGGGAGGTTGGCAAGCCGGGCGGCACGGTCGTAGGTCTCCGGCGACAATCCCGCCAGCGCCCGCTCCACGAGGCCTCGGTACTCGCCCACGAGCCCCCGCTCCACACGCCGCACGGAGGCGTACCCAAAGGGATCCAGCACCGTCCCGCGCAGGCGCCGGAGGCTCACGAGCAGGCGGAAGACGAGGTCGAACCACTTGCCGAGCCTGATCTTCTGCGTCCAGCCCAGCGCGCGCAGGATCGGGGGGTGGAGGTGGTAGTGCACGCGCACCCCGTCCGGAAACGCTTCGGCCAGCGCGCGCGCCACGTCGTGCTTGAGGTGGAGCCGGGCGACCTCGTATTCGTCCTTGTAGGCCATGAGCTTGAAGAGATACCGCCCGACCGCCTCGCTGAGCCGTGTCTGACCGGGGACCGCCGCGCTCTCGGCGGCCGCCACGCGCTTCACGGACTCGACGTACTGGCGGGCGTAGGCCGCGTCCTGGTAGTCGATCAGCTCGAGCACGCGGATCTCCAGGAGCCGCCGGAGCTCACCGGTCGCGCCGACGGAGTCTACCAGGGCGCGCGCCTCGGCCGTGAGCACGGGCTTGACCTCGACGGCGCCGGCCCGGTGCTTCTTGAACGCCGTCGCCCGGTGGGGGTCCACGACGACGAGCCGGCCGGCCCGGAACGCCTGGACGTTCATCTGGACCGCGACTCCGTTGAGGGCGATCGCGTGTTCGATGGCGGCGGCGCTGACCGGAATGGCCCCGGCCTGGTACGCGGCGCCGAGGAGGATCAGGTTGGCGGCCATGTGGTCACCGAAGAGCGTCTCGGCAAGCCCGGTGGCGTCCAGATAGACATTCTCGTCCTTTCGGGTCACGCGGTTGATGGAGTCGATCAGCCCGCTGGACTCGGGAAACTCCACCTCGGTGGACGCCACCATCGCGCCGGTCGGGACCTGGCTCGTTGACACAATGGCAACCGTTTTGTCCGGCCGCGCGCGATCGAGGTTCTGCTGATTCGTCGCCACCAGGATGTCGAACCCGAGGTAGCAGTCCGCCTCGCCGGCCGCCACCTTGCTGGACACCTCCCACGGCCCTCCGGAGATCTTCAGGTGTGAGACCACCGGGCCGCCTTTCTGGCTGAGGCCGGTCTGGTCGAGGCCGCGGATGTGCGTGCCATCCAGGAGCGCCGCGGTGCCCAGGATCTGATTCACGGTGACCACCCCGGTGCCGCCGATCCCGGTCATGAAGATGCTCGACTGGCGCGGCACCCGGAGGACCGGCTCCGGGAGCTCGCGGTCAACCGTGTAGGCCGTGCGCGCCTTCTGCTTTGGCTCGCCGAGCGGCACGACGGTGAGGAACGACGGGCAGTCCCCCAGGAGGCAGGAGTAGTCCTTGTTGCAGGACGACTGGTGGATCTGGGTCTTTCGGCCGAACTCCGTGTCAACCGGATGGACGGAGAGGCAGTTGGACTTGACACCGCAGTCGCCGCACCCTTCGCAGACCGCCTCGTTGATCACGACGCGCATGGCCGGATCCGGGAGCTTGCCCCGCTTGCGGAGGCGGCGCTTCTCGGCCGCGCAGCGCTGGTCGTAGATCAGGGCTGTGACGCCCGGAGTCTCGCGTAACACGCGCTGAGCCTCGTCCAGGCGGTCGCGGTGCCAGATCTCCACGCCGCCGGCCCACCGGGTGGGCCGGGGATACTTCTCCGGCTCGTCGGTCATGACGATGACGCGCCTGACCCCCTCCGCCGTGAGCGCCCGGGTCAGCTCGGGCACCGGCATGGCGCCGGCGGC
>JACQRS010000380.1 GCA_016206385.1 Candidatus Rokuibacteriota bacterium
ACGCGGTGACGCGGGAGCTGGCTGACCGGCGGGCTGGAACTCACCAGACCAAAGGGCGAAGCGATGTCTCCGGCGGCGGCAAGAAGCCGTGGCGGCAGAAGGGAACCGGGCGCGCCAGGCAGGGCTCAATCCGCGCCCCGCAGTGGCGGAAAGGCGGGACCGTGTTCGGGCCCCACCCGCGGAGCTATGCGGTCGCCATGCCCCAGAAGGCCCGGCGCGGGGCCCTGCGTGCGGCATTGGCAGCCACGGTGGCGGCCGGGCGGCTTGCCGTCGTGGAGCGGGTTGAGCTGGCGGAGGCCAAGACCAAGGCGCTGGCGGCCAGGCTGGCCGGTCTCGGTCTTTCGGCCGTGCCCACGCTGCTCGTGGTGAGCCAGGTGAGTGAGCCCCTGGCCCGGGCGTCGCGAAATCTGCCGTGGCTCGTGGTGGAGACCCCATCCCGCGTCTCGGTGTATCAGCTCCTCCGCCACACCCAGGTCGTGTTCGAGCGGGCGGCGCTCCTCGCGTTGCAGGAGGAGCTGGCCAGATGAGCTGCGGGAGCGAGGCGGCGCGATGAGGGATCCGCGGCAGATCGTCCTGCGACCGCTGCTCACCGAGAAGAGCATGCGGCTTAAAGACGAGCAGAACGCCGTGACCTTCAGGGTGGCGCCGGACGCGAGCAAGGTGGAGATCCGGCATGCGGTGGAGACCATCTTCAACGTGAAGGTGAGCGACGTGAGGACCGCCACCGTACGCGGAAAGCTGAAGCGGATGGGACGCTTTCAAGGGCGGCGCCCTTCCTGGAAGAAGGCGGTCATCACGCTCGCGCCCGGGCACAAAATCGAGCTGGTTGAGGGTGCGTGATGGGCATCAAGATCGTGAAGCCGACCTCGCCGGGTCGCCGCTTCATGACCCTCCTCACCTTCGAGGAGATCACCCGGCGCCGTCCCGAGAAGAGCCTGCTCCGCCCCGCGCGGCGAATCAGCGGTCGGAACAACCTCGGACGGATCACGGTCCGCCACCGGGGCGGCGGCACGAAACGGCGGCTTCGCGTGATCGACTTCCGCCGGGACAAGTGGGGGGTCCCGGCGAGGATCGCGGCCATCGAGTATGACCCGAACCGCTCGGCACGGATCGCCCTGCTCCACTACCGGGACGGCGAGAAGCGGTACATCATCGCGCCGCTGGGACTCGAACCGGGGGCCGTCGTGATGTCAGGGCCCCAGGCCGACATCCTGCCGGGGAACGCGCTGCCGATCCGGAACATCCCCGTGGGCACCATGATCCACAACGTGGAGCTCCAGCCGGGCAAGGGGGGCCAGCTCTGCCGGAGTGCCGGCTCGCAGGCTCAGCTCCTCGCCAAGGAGGGGGATCTCGCGACCGTCAAGCTCCCGTCGGGAGAGGTCCGGATGGTCAGGCTGGACTGCATGGCCACGGTGGGCCAGGTGGGGAACCTGGACCACGAGAACATCTCGGTGGGTAAAGCCGGGCGCGTGCGGTGGCAGGGCTTCCGGCCCACCGTACGGGGCGTGGCGATGAACCCGGTGGACCATCCGATGGGTGGCGGAGAGGGGCGGGGGAAGGGCAACCATCCCATGACGCCCTGGGGCAAGCCGACCAAGGGCTACAAGACCCGGCGGCCCAAGCCCTCCGACCGCTACATCGTCACGCGGCGCACGAAATAGAGGGGGCCGATGGGACGCTCGCTGAAGAAGGGACCGTACGTGGATGCGACGCTGTTCGCGCGCATCGAGGAGTTGAACCGCGCCCACCAGAAGAAGGTGCTCAAGACCTGGTCGCGGCGTTCCACCATCGTGCCGGAGTTCGTCGGGCACACCCTCGCCGTCCACAACGGCAGGAAGTTCATCCCGGTGTACATCACCGAGAACATGGTGGGTCACAGGCTCGGTGAGTTCGCCCTGACCCGGACCTTCAAGGCCCACGGCGCCGCCCAGAAAGCGACCACCGAGGTCAAGACATAGCGATGCGACGCGCTGATGTGATCGTAAGTGTGCGAACGGACAGTCCAGGGTCGCGTACAAGCGTCGGTTTTGTCGGCGCAACCCGCGGGGGGAGGCGTCGGAAGG
>JACQRS010000381.1 GCA_016206385.1 Candidatus Rokuibacteriota bacterium
GCGGGACGCCGACCGTGGCGGCCGCCGCGGCCCCTGCAGCCACTGCGGCCTTCTTCAAAAAGCCGCGCCGTGACTCGGTTTGAGGGATTTCGGCGACAGGGGATGCTGTGGATTCGTTCATATCACTTCCTCCTTTGGTGAGTCGTTTCCTGCGTGACCGGCCGAAGGCGTAGCTACCGTATAGAAACTCGCGCTTACTTGTCAAGGCGTTTCTGGCCGCCTGAGGCCCTGCTAGCGGCTCCCGGCCGCCGCAGGACCGAGGGTGAGCCGGACCCGATCCGCCCCCCGCCCGACGGTCAGGCCAAGCGGCTGGTCCAGCCCAACCCCGGCGAGCAGCTCCCGGGCGGCCTGGCGGGAGGCCACGGGCCGGCCGTTGACCTCAACGATCAGGTCCCCCGACTTGAGCCCTGCCCGTTCAGCCGGGCTCCCCCTGAGCACGACACCCACAATAGGAACGTCCGAGGCCCCGGACAAGGTTCCCTCGCGCTCCCGGGACATCTCTCCGAGCAGAAATCCGAACTCGGCCGCGATCCGCTCGGCCAGCACCTCCCGGGGCATGGTGCCCACGCGAACCGTGACCCGGCGGCGCCCTTCCTCGGTCCTCAGAACGGTCAGGACCACCTCCTCACCCGCGGGCGTGGCCGCAACCACCCGCTGGAGCGACCGGGTGTCCACCACCGGGCGATCCCTGAACGCCACCACCAGGTCGCCATTCTTGAGCCCCCCGCGCGCAGCCGGGGTGTCAGCCATGACCTCGACGATCAGGGCGCCGAACCCTTCGCGGATTCCATGGCGCCGTGAGATCTCGTCCATCTCCGGCTCGCTGATGTCCCGGATCCTCACACCGAGCCAGCCCCAGGTGGCTCCTGCTGCCTGGCTCAGCGCTGCCGCGACGAGCAGGAGCGCGAAGGTCAGGCGCCGGCTCATCGAGTGAACACGATCTGCTCCACCTCTCCGCCGGGGGAGAAGACGACGCGGAGCACGAACGGATGGCGACCCCGGAGCGAATGGGAAAAGCGGAGATCCCGATATTCCAGGATCGGGCGGCCGTCAGCCTCCCAAAGCGCCACGATGGGGAAGCGGGCAAACCAGAGGAAGGTCTGAACATCGGCGTGCTCGCGCGCGCGGGCGGTGAGCCCGTTCTCCGGCCCTTTGGGGACCGCGGTCAAGACCGTGCGCCCCCGCCAGAGCTGAATGTCACCGCTCCAGTACGTGTCCCCGTCGTCAGCGAATCCTTGCCAGCGGAGCGGGTTGAAGGGCCAGGGCAGCACTTCCACCCGCCGCGGTACCACGCCCTGACGCTCGAGGAGCCGTCCCATGCTGGTCACCGCCACGGCGTGATTCAGGGCCATGAGCCCGAGGTAGAGGGCCACAACCCCGAGCCCAACGCGGGCGATGGCCACTGCCGAGCGGCGCCAGACGAACCCGGTAAGGAGCGCAGCCAGGAGCGCCAGCGTGAGGAACAGGTCGATGATAAACACCAGGTCCAGCGCGGGTCGCGCCGTCGAGAACGGCAAGTAGAGCTGAATCCCGTAGCTCGTGATCAGGTCGAGGAAGAGATGCCCGGCGACGATCCCGAGTAGGGACAGCGCCGAAAGGCGCACCCAGCGCTTGTCAGGCCCCACGAGGCGGAGCAGAAGGCCGAGGCCCAAGGCGAACCCCACCGCCCCCACGAGGGAGTGGGTGAACCCGCGGTGGGTTTCCAGCGCCACCACGCTCTTGGCCGGGCTCCAGAGAACGTCAATGTCGGGGAGAAGCGCGCCCGCCGTCAGGGCGATCGTGGCCTGGTAGCCGTAACGCTGGCGGAGACCGGCTTGGGCCAGCACGGCGCCGGCCAGGCCGTGGGTGACGGGGTCCATCGGGTGCGGTTAACCGATCGAGGGGAGCTTCAATCCTGAGAGCGTGACGAGGCGCGCGGTCACGGCGCCCGCCAGTTCCCGAAACGCCTCGGCCTGAGGCGACTCCGGCTTTCGGATCACGATGGGGAGGCCCTCGTCACCCCCCTTTCGCGTCTCGGGATCCAGAGGGATCTCACCGAGGAGCGGCACCCCGGTCTCCTCGCCGAGCTTTCGCCCGCCGCCCTCGCCGAAGATCGGGGTGTTCGTTCCGCAGTGGGGACACACGAAGCCGCTCATGTTCTCCACGATGCCGAGCAGGGGGACATTCATCTTCCGGAACATGGCGATCGCCTTCCGGACGTCCAGAAGGGCAACGTCCTGGGGAGTCGTCACCACGACGGCGCCCGAGAGCGGGATCACCTGGGAGAGAGAGAGCTGGGCGTCGCCGGTGCCCGGGGGCATGTCGAAGACCAGGTAGTCGAGAGCGCCCCAGTTGACGTCCCGTAGGAACTGCTGGATCGCGGAGTGGAGCATGGGGCCGCGCCAGACGATGGGCTCGCCTTCCTGCACGAAGAAGCCGATGGAGATGAGCTTGATGCCGTGGCTCTCAACGGGGATGATCTTGTTCTCGAACATGCCGGGCCGCCCCCGGGCGCCCATCATAAGCGGGATGTCCGGTCCGTTGACGTCGGCGTCCACCAGCCCCACGGCGGCGCCGGTCCCGGA
>JACQRS010000320.1 GCA_016206385.1 Candidatus Rokuibacteriota bacterium
GACTACGACTTCTCGCTGGCGATCCTCCTCGTGATCGTGGCCATCGTGCTCCTGGGCGAGGCGGTCAGCGCCGTGGCACGGAAGCGGACCCAATGAGGCAGTGGCAGCGCTTCACCCCGGTCCAGAGGGCTGTCCGCGTCGCGGGGCGGCTGGCGGCGGCCGGCGTCATGCTCTGGGCGCTCCGGGGCATGGGGATCCGGTGGGAGTTCGTCGCGACCGCGCCGGCCCAGGTGCGGGACCTCTTCGGCCGAATGTTCCCGCCCGACTGGGGGTTCGCCGGGGAGATCGTGGACCCGCTCATCCAGACCATCAACATCGCGACGCTCGGGACGACCATGGCCGTGCTCTTCTCCATCCCCGTGGCGTTCCTGGCAGCGCGGAACACCACGTTCAACTGGGCCACGTACGCCTTCGGGCGCGTCGTGATGTCGGTGAGCCGGTCGGTGGACTCGCTGATCTGGGCCTTGATCTTCATCGTCGTAGTGGGCCCGGGCTCGCTGGCCGGAGCGCTGGCCATCGCGGTCCGCTCCATCGGCTTCGTCTCGAAGCTCTTCGCCGAGGGGATCGAGGAGATCGACCGGGGTCAGGTGGAGGCGGTCACGGCCACGGGCGCGGGGCGCTTCCAGGTGCTGATCTACGGGATCGTACCCCAGATCCGGCCGATCTTCGCGGGCGTCTGCATCTATCGCTGGGACATCAACATCCGGGAGTCCACGGTGCTCGGCATCGTCGGGGCAGGGGGGATCGGGTTCGTCCTGAACACCGCGATCCTCGGTCTCGAGTGGAGCCGGGTGGGGCTGATCCTCCTCGTCATCCTCGGGGTGGTGGTAGTCTCGGAAGTGCTCTCCGCCTACCTCCGCAAGCGAGTCACGTGAGGCGTTGACGATGGGTCCAGCGGGTCCTGTCGCGCCGATCACCCCCGCCGTGCTCGCACCCCCGCCCGGTGTAGGGACCCCCGCCGCGCGCGGCGGGGGTCCCCATCGTCGCGCCACCCGCTGGACCCATCGTTAGTATGAGGCTGGGGGAGCTGCGCGGCTTCGTGTTCGACCTGGACGGTTGTATCTGGGCGGGGAGCGTGCTTCTGCCAGGGGTCAAGGAGTTCCTGGCGTGCCTCCGTCAGCGGGGAAAACGACTCCTCTTTCTCACCAACAACTCGCGCGAGCTCCCTGAGTCTCTCGCGACCCGCTTAAACCGCCTAGGTGTCGAGGCCAGCTCCCGGGAGGTCCTCACGGCGCTGGAGCTCCTCGGCAAGGCGATCTCCCAGCGCTTCGGTCGAACCGACGTGCTCGCCGTGGGCGCGGGGGCGATGGGTCAGGTCCTGGAAGCCGAGGGTCACCGCGTGGTCCCGGTGGAGCGGTGGAAGGAGGCGCGGGTTGTGGCGGTGGGGAACGATCCGACCTTCGACTACGTCAAGCTGAAGGCTGCCGCGCAGGCGGTGGCGCGCGGGGCGGGCTTTGTCACGGTCAATCTCGACCCGCGCCTTCCGCTCGAAGAAGGGGAGTTCGATCCGGGAGCCGGCGCAATCGCTGAAGCCGTCGCCGTCGCCTCAGGTGTCCGCCCTCTTGTGATCGGCAAGCCCAATCCGGTGATTTTTAAGGCGGCGCTCGAGCGCCTCGGCTGCGAGCCCCACGAAGCCGCCATGGTGGGCGATAGCCTGAACACGGACATCCGGGGGGGCGCTGAGGCCGGCATGGTCACGGTCTGGCTGGCCGCTGCCGACGCGAAGGCCGACAGCGCGTTTCACCCCCGCCTCAGGGTCGCATCGTTCCCCGAGCTGCTGGCACGGCTCGACGATGAGCTTCGGTGACGCTCCGCCAGCAGTAGGCGATCCGTTGGGCCGCATCCTCGGGCGATTCCTCAGGCAGCGCGCGTTCCGGTGTTGATTGTCACGACACGATGGCCTCGCGCTCGACGACGGTGAAACCGGCTCCGAAGTTGACACCGCCTGGCCCGGCCGGTATGGTACTGCCGTACCGAGCGCTGCCATGTTACGCGACCCTCACATCGAAGCCTTGATCCTCGATCTCATCCGGGCCATCGAGGCCTCGCTCGCTGCGAGCGAAGCAGCCCGCGCCGCCGTGGGAGAGATCCTGAAGCGCGGCGTGGACAGCGGCAGCCTCCTGCCCAGCGGCGAAGCGGGCCCACCCCTCACGCTCACCGCCGAAGACCGAGCGTTCCTGAGCCGGCTCTCCATCCGCGCCGAGGACCGCTGATTCCCCATGCGCGGCCTGTTTCTTCTCGGCTGGGTGGTCCTCCTTGCCTTCCTGCTCTGGCCGGTGCTCAGCTGGGTGCTCCGGCAGCGTCTACCCCACGGCGCCGGGACCCGGCCGAGACCGCGAGCCCTCCGTGACGAGCTCATCAAGGATCCGGTCTGCCAGACGTACGTCGTGCGTTCCCGTGCCGTCACCCGGCGCGTCGGCGGAGACACCTACTATTTTTGCAGCCCGGAATGCGCTGCCCGCTTCGTCGGGGAGGCGCCCGGATGAGGCTCAGCTCCTCGGGCGCGGTGCTTCCGAGCGCGCCCCTCTCCCGCCCATAGGCCATGGGCTTCGAGCTTCTGGTGCTGGACCTGGATGGCGTCATTCTGGACTCCGCCATGCGGATCGATCCGGCCCTTGACGCCGGGCTCAAGCGCGCCATGGCGCGCGGGCTTCGGGTGACGCTGGCCACGGGACGGATGCCTTCGGCGAGCCGGCCCTACTGGGAACGCCTCGGGATCTCGATGCCGGTGATCCTCTACAACGGTGCTCTCGTCCAGGACCCCGCCAGCCGCGCCATCCTCTATGCGCGCGAGCTCCCCCGGGGGATCCTCTGGGAAACCTATCCCATCTACACCCACGCGCCGGTGGATCCCCTCTACTACAAGGACGACACCCTCTACTGCCTGGAAAGGACTCACCCGGTTCTCACCTACTGCGGCGAAGAGGCGCTTGATGCGGTGGAGATCGCCGATCGCGAGACGTTCCTCCGGGAAAACTCGTTCGTGAAGTGTCTCTTCATCGGCCACCCGGCTGTGCTGCCGGTTCTCAGGGAGGAGCTGGCGCCGCGCGTCGGGGCGTCCCGGCTGGTGGTGAGCCACACGAATTACCTGGAACTCCTCCCCGCCGGCGTCTCCAAGGGCGAGGCGCTTGTCGTTCTGGCGGACCACCTGGGCATCCCGCTGGAGCGGGTGATTGCGGTGGGGGACGAGGAAAACGACCTGGAGATGATCCAGACCGCCGGCTTCGGCATCGCCATGCCACATTCGCCCCCCCACGTTCGAGCCGCGGCTGCGCGCGTCGTCCTCGGCGGGGCCGCGGGGTTGGAGGCCCTGCTCGCCGAGATCTCCCCGGAACACTTCCAACCCGAGGTCAAATGGCCCTCCTGATCCGGCGATGCGGGTCGCGCCCGGCCCGGGGGGCCCGCGCGGGCCTGCTGGCGCTCCTCGCCCTGGCGGCCGCTGTCCAAGCGGGTGCGGCGCGTCCGGCCTTTGACGCGGGCGCCGCCTGGAGCCACCTGGAGCGGATCGTCGCCTTCGGCCCGCGTCCGGCCGGCTCCTCCGCTCTCGCCCGGGCCCGCGCCTACATCGTCGGCGAGCTCAAACGGGTGGGTCTCGCGGTCAGGCAGCAGGCCTTCACGGCCGACACCCCGGATGGCCCGATCCGCATGGTGAACGTGGTCGCGGAGCTGTCCGGCCGGCGCCGCGACGTGATTCTCCTCGGCGGCCACTACGACACCAAGTATTTTCCGGGCTTCCGTTTCGTGGGGGCCAACGATGGCGGCTCCAGCGCCGGGCTCCTCCTCGAGCTGGCCCGGAGCCTGGCCCGCGCGCCGCGGGAGTTCACCTACTGGATCTGCTTCTTCGACGGAGAGGAGGCCCGGCGCGACTGGGGCGTCCGGGACGGGATCTACGGGTCCCGCCACATGGTCGCCGAGCTCGGGCGGGCCGGCCAGCTCGACCGGCTCCGGGCGGTTCTCGTGGTGGACATGATCGGCGACAAGGCGCTGAATATCCGCCGGGAGTCGACCTCCACCCCCTGGCTCACCGATCTGGTCTGGGGAAGCGCCCGGCGCCTGGACCATCGCGTCCACTTTCTCGACGAGGTGCTGGCCGTGGAGGACGATCACACCCCCTTTCTCCGCGCCGGGATTCCGGCCACCCTCGTGATCGACTTCGACTACGACCCCTACTGGCACACCGCCGAGGACACGCTCGACAAGCTTTCGCCGCGGAGCCTCCAGGTGGTGGGAGAGGTGCTGCTGGACGCGCTCCCCGCGCTGGAGGCCTGGCTGGCCCGCTCCGGGCCGAAGCGGTCCGGCCAATGATTTATAATGGGGTTCGTATCCAGCAGGGAACCCGATGAGCGTGAGGTGCCACGAGCCATGCCGCGCGTGAGAGAGATCGAGACCGACGGGGGCGATCCGGTTCTGCAGGATATCTTCGCGAAGGAGCGGGAGGCGTTCGGCTCCCTCCTCAACACCACCAAGGTGTACGCCCATTGCCCGCCGATCCTCCGGGCGGCCAAGCAGCTCTCGGCGGCGGTGGAGCGCTCGGGGCTCCTCGACCCCGAGCTTCGCGCGCTGGTGTACCTCCGCGTGGCGCTCCTGAACGGGTGCCCCTTCTGAATTGACATCAACGCATCCCGGGGGATGCAGGCGGGCGCACCGGTGGAGAAGATCCAGGAGGTGCCGCGGTTCAGGGAGAGTCCGCGCTTCAGCGAGCGGGAGCGGGTGGCGCTGGAGCTGGCCGAGCGCATGACCGTCACGGGCGAGAAGGTGACCGACGAGCTGTTCGCGCGGGTGCGCCGGCACTTCTCGGAGGCGGAGACCGTTGAGCTTGCCGCCGCCATCGCCCTGGAAAACTTCCGCAGCAAGTTCAACGTGGCGTTAGGGGTCGAGGCTCAAGGGTTCTGCGTGCTGCCCGGCTTTGCTTCCGCGCCGGACCCGCGCTAGCAGAGGTCTCGTCTCCCGACTGTGCGGAACGCCCGGGTGATCGCCGCCGGAATCCGTGCGCTCCGCATCCCCGTCTTACCCCTCGTTCTCTTCTTCGGCACGTTCGCCTGGTCGTTCGTCTTTGTGAGCCTGCCGTTCTATATCGAGCGCCTGAGCCAGCTGGGCCCGATCTCGACGCTCAGGTGGACCGGCTGGATTCTGGGAATCACCCCCCTGGTGACGGTGCTCACCGCACCCCTCTGGGGCCGGCTCGCCGGACACGGGAACCCCAAGACCTTCTACGTAACGGTGGAGCTTCTCCAGGGAATCGGGTTCTTCCTCATGGCGCTGGCGCGGACACTCACCGAGCTGTTCCTGGCGCGCCTGCTCCTGGGCCTGGTGGGGGCCGCCTCGACCTTCGCCTTTATCATCGCGGGACGGTCGGGGGGGCGCGCGGTGCGGCGGGAGATCTCCGCGATCCAGACGGCCATGACCGTGGGGCAGGTGTTCGGGCCGCTGGCGGGCGCGGTGGCGGCGTCCCGCCTGGGCTTTACCGCGTCCTTCGTCCTCGCCGGCGCGATCCTGTGGGGCTGCTCGGGGCTTGTCCGCTGGGGCGTTCCGTCACCCGGCTCGCCCGCGGAACCGGTGGAGGTCCGCCGGCGAGCCTCCTGGCGCGAGATCGGGTTCGTGTGCCTCCTGGTGCTGGCCACCTCCACCCAGGTCTTCTTCCTCACCGCCGTGCTGCCGCAGATCCTTCCGCCGCTCGGCGTGGCGCCGGCCGAGACGCTGGAGGTGGGTGGCCTCATCATCTTCGCGTCGGGCGTGGCAGCCGCGCTGGGATCGCTGGCGGCCTCGCGCCTCGCCGACCTCCTGGGCGAGCGCCTGGTCACAGCCGGGTCTTTAACCGTGTCATCGCTGCTCCTGGCGCTCCTGGCCGCCGCGCCGAACGCCTGGCTCTTCGGCACCGTGCGCTTTTTCCAGGTGCTCTCCGTCGCGCCGGTGTTCCCGCTGGCCGTGGCGCGGATCGCGCTCAGGGCGGAGGGCGAAGCCATCGGCTTCGTCAACTCGTCGCGGATCGGCGCGGCCTTTCTGGGGCCGGTAGCGGCGACGACGCTCCTGTCCTGGTTCTCGCCCGGGATCGTGTATGGGGTCCTGGCTCTCGCGGGCCTGGCCTGTCTCCCCGTCGTCCTGGCCGATCAGGGCCTGCGGATCGGGCGGGGCTCGGCGTGAGGTTACAGCGTGTAGGTCTTCCCCTGCTCCAGGATGTGGATTCGCGGGGAGTTGATCTTGCTCAGCTCCTCGGCAGTCTCCTCCAGGAACGGGGGCTTGATGTGGAAGATCCAGAGCGGCAGGTCCGGCGGGATCTTGTCCATCTCCCGACGGAGCTGGGCGGGGGTGAGGTGTTTGGAGGCGCGCGCCATGGCATCCAGGCGGGTCGGAAAGGCGGTCTCGACGATCACGGCCCGGAGGCCGCGGAGCCCCCGGGTGGCGGTCCAGATTGCCTCGGTGGGCCCCGTGTCCCCCGAGTACACGAAGCCGGTCTCGCCGTCGTGGATGATGAACCCGGCGGCGGGGACTGTGTGGTCCACGGCAACGGGCCTGACCGAGAGCTCCCCGACCCGCGATTCGACGCCCTCCGGAAGCGTCCTGAAGCCGAGCACGGGAGCCTCGAGGGAGGGGATCGTCGTGAAGTCAGGCCAGAGCGAGTTGTTGAAGGCGTGGGTGCGGAGCGCGTCCACCACGGGCGCAGTGGCGGCCGCGACCACCGTCGTGCCGGCCTCGGTCAGAGCCAGCGTCTCGGTCAGAAAGGCCAGCCCGACGATGTGGTCGAGGTGGGCGTGGGAGAGGAGCGCGTAGTCGATCGCGATCTGCTCCTCGACGCTCAAGGCGCCGGGGACGGTTCCGGCATCCACAAGGACATGGTCGTTGACCAGGAAGGCCGCCGGACGCCGGCCCTGACCCTCGCTGCCATAGCATCCCAGCACCCGGATTTTCATCGCGCCGGACGGCCAATCCCGCTGCGGATGCTGCGGTGTCGCCGGCGCAACGCGGTCAGCTCGCCGATGAGCCCATCCGTCTGGCGCAGCCGCGCGGCCATCAACCGGAGGACCCGGATGACCGCCCCGGGCGCGGCCGCGAGGCTCGCCTGAAACACGTCCGCGGGCACGTAATCCGCGCTGGCCGCCTGCAACACTTTTGCCGTGGCGGTCCGCACTCCGCCGTCCAGCGCCGCCAACTCGCCCACCGTGTCGCCCGCCTTGGCGACCGCGAGCACCACCCGTCGGCCGGCGGGGCGCTTGATGCTGATCTCGACGCGGCCGCTCCTGAGGAAGTACACCCCGCCGGCGGCATCTCCCTGGCGGAAGATGATCTCCCCGGCGCGGAACCGAGAGGTGAACGCGCCGGCGAGGAGCGCGGCGCGCTCGCTGAACGGCAGCCCTTTGAGCAAGCCCGTTCCCGGCGGACTCTGGGCCGGCGCCGCGGGATGCGTGTCGGCCGGGACCTGGCGTTGCGCCACTTTTCCGCTGCGGCTCAGCCAGGCGCGCACCCGTGAGCGCAGCATCGCGGGGTTGAACGGATGGGACAGCACATCGGTCAGGTCGCCGACGAGGTGCCCCCGCGCGCCCGGGCCCTCCGCACCTGCCAGCACCAGCACGGGCAGTCGAGCGCCGGCCTTTTCGGCGCGCACGCGCTCGGCCTGCTGGAGCAACGGGGCCTGACTTTCCGCGCCCACCACGATCATCAGGTCCGGTCGCAGCTTCGCGGCAAGCCGCGCCGGATCGTCCCGATAGGCGCTGGTCACGCGATAGCTATCCGGCGCGAGGGCATCGCGGACCTCTTTCGCGGCCGTCGGATCGGAGCCGGTCACGAGGATGTGTCCGGTCGGGGTCGAGACGACGCGCCGTCCGCCCGCCCCCGTGTTGCGCTCCTCGGCCTTTGGCTCGGCCAGCACGACTTCCAGACCCTCGGCGGCGGCGAAGATCTCGAGACGCGATCCCTGGACTTGGGCGCGTCGCTGCGCCCGCTCGGTCTGCTGTCGGATCCAGGCGTCCGCGTGAGCGGGATCGTGGTGGAAAAATGCCACCCGCTTCGCGCCGGCGCGGACGGCGAGATCGGTCACGTATTCGACGGTGCTGTGGCCCCATCCGTATTTCGCCGGGTACTCCCGATCCGTGTACTGGGCGTCGTGGA
>JACQRS010000310.1 GCA_016206385.1 Candidatus Rokuibacteriota bacterium
ATGTTGTCGCGGAGGTAGTCGAAGCCGAACTCGTTGTTGGTCCCGTAGGTGATGTCCGCCAGGTACGCCTCCTGCCGCGAGCAGGGGCGGAGGCTCGCGAGGCGGACATCCCGGGACGGATAGGTCGGGTCGTAGAGGAAGGAGGCCTCGTGCTGGATCACCGCGACGGAAAGCCCCAGCGCGTGGTAGATGGGCCCCATCCACAGGGCGTCGCGCTTGGCCAGGTAGTCCTTGACGGTCACGATGTGGACGCCCCGGCCCGTGAGCGCGTTGAGCGTGGCGGGGAGTGTGGCCACCAGCGTCTTCCCTTCGCCCGTGGCCATCTCGGCGATCGTCCCCTCGTGGAGCACGATCCCGCCCATGAGCTGGACGTCGAAGTGGCGCATGCCCACGGTGCGCCGGGCCACCTCCCGGCAGAGCGCAAAGGCCTCCGGGATCACATCGTCCAGATCCGCGCCGTCGGCGACCCGTCGCCGGTACTCGTCCGCCTTGGCCCGGAGCGCCCCATCGGACAGGGGTTGGAGGGAGGGCTCGAGGGCGTTGACGGCGTCCACGAGCGGGCGCATGCGCTTAACGTCCCGCTCATGCTTGGTTCCGAAGATGGACCGGAACAGGGCGCCCAACATATCAAGCTCTCATTCTACACCACGCGCGGGCGGAGAAAACAAAACCCCCGACCGCCGTCGCGGCCGGGGGTCGTCGGAAGCGGTTCTGCCTAGACCTTCACCACTCTGGTGGCCTAGAGGCCCTTCGGCCTCTGCGTGTACTCGAATTCCACCTTCTGGCCTTCCGAGAGCGTCTTGAAGCCTTCCCCTCCTCCTGCTCGATGAACCCGTATCCCTTCGCGTCGCTGAACCACTTGACCTTTCCGGTTGTCGCCATCCACGTTCCTCCTCTTTCCGCTGAACGGTGAAAAAAACGCACGCAGTATAGGAATGGCTCCCGGGGCTGTCAAGGGGGGGATCCGACCTCAGCGGGACGCGACGCTCCGGGCGGCGCCGTAGAGCTCCCGCGCGTGGCGCCGCGCGGCCTCGGTCACCTGGTCGCCTCCGAGCATGCGCGCCAGCTCCTCCACGCGCCCGGCGTCGTCGAGCACCTCCACCCGGGTCCGTGTCTTCCCGCCGCGCACCAGCTTCTCCACCTTGAGATGGTGGTGCGCATAGGCCGCGATCTGGGAGAGGTGGGTGACGCAAAGCACCTGGCGGTGCCGCGCGGTCTCGGCCAGCTTCTGCCCCACGCGGTCGGCCACCCGGCCCCCGATCCCCGCGTCCACCTCGTCGAAGATCATGGCGGGAACCCGATCGGCCTCCGCGAGAATCACTTTCAGGGCGAGCATGGTGCGGGAGAGCTCGCCCCCCGACACCACCCGCGACAGAGGCTTCAGCTCCTCGCCTGGGTTGGTGGAGAGCTGGAACTCCACTTGGTCCACGCCTCGCGGCATGATCCGCCACCGCTCCGGGCCCGCGCCGAGGCCGTCGGGGGGCGCCGGCTCCGCGCGGAGCGCGATGGTGAAGCGGGCCTTCTCCATGCCCAGCCCACGCAGCTCCCGCTGGACGAGGCGCTCCAGGCGCGCCGCGGCCTCGCGGCGGAGGTCGGAGAGCGCCAGGGCGTCCCGCCCGGCCGCCCCGGCCAGCTGGGTCAGCCGCGCCTCGGCGGCGGCGAGGAGCTCCTCGCGGCGCTCAAGCCGCTCCAGCTCGGCGCGGACCCGGTCACCATGGGCCAGGATCGCCTCCTCGCTCTCACCGTACTTGCGCTTGAGCTTGGTGAGGGTGTCGAGTCGAGCGTCAATCTCTTCCAGGCGTTCCGGATCGAAGGCCAGCCGGTCCCGCAACGGCCTGAGCCGCGCAATCGCCTCCTCAAGATGAGCCTGAGCGCCCTCCAGCACCGTGAGCCCGGCGGTCAGGTCTGGATCGATCTTCGCCAGCTCGTCGAGGACCTGGGCGGCCCGGCCCAGGTCCGACGCGGCTGACGCGGCGTCGTCGTAGAGCCACCCCATGACCTGGCTCAACCCCGCGGCCAGGCGCTCGGCGTGCTGGAGTCTGCGCCGCTCCGCCCTCAGGGCCTCCTCCTCGCCGGGCTTGAGCCGAGCCGACTCGATCTCGGAGAGCTGAAACCGGTAGAGGTCCTCCATCTGGCTCCGCTCCCGCTCAGAGACCAAAAGCTCGGCCTGCGCAGCCTTCGCCTGCTCCCACTCCCGGACCAGCGCCGCCACCCTGGCCCGGGGCGGCTCGGCCCCCGCGAAGCGATCGAGGAGGTCCAGCTGCCGAACAGGCTCCATGAGCCGCTGGTGCTCGTGCTGGCCGTGAATCTCTACCAGATGGTCGCCGAGCCGCTCGAGCAGCGTCACCGTGGCGGGGGAGTCGCTGACGAAGGCTCGGTTTCTTCCCGCTCGGGTCAGCTCGCGCCGGATGATGAGCTGGTCGTCCTCGACGTCGAGCCCGGCCTCGTTCAGGATCGCGGGAAGCGGGCCGTCGGGAGCCACGTCGAACACCGCTTCCACGACCGCGCTGGCCGCCTCCGAGCGGATCAAGTCTGGCTGGGCCCGGGCCCCGGAGAGGAGCAGGATGGCGTCCAGGAGGATGGACTTACCCGCCCCGGTCTCGCCGGTGAGCACGTTGAGGCCGGGGGCGAAAGGCACCGTGACCGCCTCGATCACGGCGAGGTTTTTGATCCTCAGCTCCCGAAGCATCAACTCACTCCGCAGGGGGCCCAGCGGGTGACGCGGCGATGGGGCCCCCGGCCACGTGCAGCGGGGTGGGCTGGGCGGGTGAAGCGAGCACGGCAGGGGTGATCGCCGAGGCAGGACCCGCTGGGCCCATTGCCCTAGCGTTCGCCCCACTTGAGCTTGGTGCGGAGGACCGAGAAGAAGTGCTTGTCGGGAAAGCGGATCAGGCGGATGCGCGAGGCAGCCCGGCGGATCTCCACCGTGTCCCGTGCCCTGAGGGCATGCCCCACCTGTCCGTCCAGGGTCAGCATGACCTCCTGGTTCTCCGTGAGCAGGGTCACCTCGATCCGAAGCCCGCCGGGCAACACGATCGGACGGTTGGTCAGCGTGTGGGAGCAGATGGGGGTCAGGACCACGGCGTCCATTGTGGGGTAGACGATCGGGCCGCCGGCGGAGAGGCCGTAGGCCGTGGAGCCGGTGGGCGTGGAGATGATGAGCCCGTCCGCCCGGTAGTCGGTGGCTGCCTGGCCTTCCACGGCAACCGCCAGGTCGATGATGCGGCTCATGGCCGACTTTGTGATCACCACGTCGTTGAGCGCCACATACTCCGCTGACCACTGGCCCTGGCGTAGGACCCCGGCGGCAAGCATCATGCGCTCCTCCACCTGCATCCGGCCGGCAAAGAGCGCCTCCATGGCGGGGAACAGCTCTTCCAGCGTCGTGGCGGTGAGAAAGCCGAGGCCGCCCAGGTTCACACCCAGGATGGGAACCCCGAGGTCGCCGACGAGCCGTGCCATGGAGAGCAGGGTCCCGTCGCCGCCCAGCACCACGAGCAGGTCCACCTGGCCAGGAAGGTCGGTCTTCCTCACCCCGGATGTGGCGCCGGGAACGAGCGCCGCGGCCTCCTTCTCCAGGATCACCTGTTTGCCGCGGGTCGCAAGCCACCGGGTGAGGTCCGGCACCACCTCCCGGGCCTCGGGTCGGTCAGGCTTGGCCACGATGCCGATTCGCTTCACGACGCCGCTCCTTCGCCGGTCACGCTGACGATGATGGACTCGATGGCAGCAGGCGTGCGCTTGGCTCGCGACAGGTGGAGGAAAAACTCGCGGTTGCCCTTCGGCCCCTTGAGGGGAGAGGCGGTCACACCCGGCACGTGCCAGCCGCGGAGGAGGGCAAAGCGCGCCAGCCGGATGACTACCGCCCGGTGCAGGGCGGCGTCCCGCACCACCCCGCCCTTGCCCACCAGGTCGCGCCCGACCTCGAACTGAGGCTTGACCAGCGCCACCACCTCGCCGGAGGGCCCGAGGCAGGCCACCACGGGCGGGAGCACTTTCTCGAGGGAGATGAAGGACACGTCCACCGTGGCCAGGTCCGGCGTTTCGGGAATGGATTCGGGAACCAGGTGGCGCGCGTTCATGTTCTCCATGACCACGACCCGCGAGTCGCTCCTGAGCCCCGCATCCAGCTGGCCGCTGCCCACGTCCACGGCGTAGACGCGCCGCGCGCCGCGCGCGAGCAGGCAGTGGGTGAACCCGCCGGTGGATGCACCGACATCCAGGCACACCCGCCCCGTGACCGAGATCCCGAAGGCCTCCAGCGCATGGGCGAGCTTGTCGCCGCCGCGGCTCACAAAGGACGGAGGGGCCTGGACTTCGATCCACGCTTCGCTGCGCACGCTCAGTCCGGCCTTGTCGACCCGCCGGCCCTCCACCCGGACGAGTCCCGCCAGGATCAAGCGCACGGCCTCCTCGCGACTCTTGACCAGGCCGCGCTCGACGAGAAGCCGGTCGATCCGCGCCTTGGCTGTCACGCGCGCCAGCGAGCCCACCCCGCGTTCCGCTCAGTCAGCGACCGCACGATGTCACAGTCTCTCCGATCGAATATATCTTACCAGGAGGGACGGGGACGGCGGGGGCGGAGCGCGACCAGCAGCCCAAGCCCGGCCAGGAACCCGCCGATATGCGCGAACCACGCCACCCCGCCCCGGTCGCCGGCCCCGAAGGTAATCAGGCCGTTCAACACCTGCACCACGATCCAAAAGCCCAGAACGATCATGGCGGGCACCCGGACGATCCGGATGAAGAAGCCGAAGGTGATCAGGGTGAGGACGCTGGCGTACGGGAACAGGATGAGATAGGCCCCCAGCACCCCGGAGACGGCGCCGCTGGCCCCGATCCTGGGGACTTGGGAGGTGGGGCCGACGGCTGTCTGCGCCAGCGCCGCGGCTGCCCCGGCGAGGAGGTAGAAGAGGAGGAAGCGCCCGTGCCCCAGGGTGTCTTCCACGTTGTTGCCGAAGATCCAGAGGTA
>JACQRS010000311.1 GCA_016206385.1 Candidatus Rokuibacteriota bacterium
CCCGTGCTGATGCTGGCCATGAGCCGCCTACGACCGCGCCGGTTTGTTCGTGAGCCAATCCGGCCCACGGTCTCCCTTATCATCTCCGCCCTCAACGAAGAGGCGGCGATCAGAGCGAAGGTCGAGAACTCCCTCGCGCTGGATTACCCGCGGGACAGGCTGGAGATCGTCGTCGCGTCGGACGGCTCCACGGATCGCACCGACGCGATCGTCCGCGGGTTCGCCGACAGAGGCGTGAGGCTCCACCGCTTCGACGGGGGACTGGGCAAGTCCGAAGTCCTCAATCGGACGGCCGCCCTGGCGTCCGGCGAGATCCTCGCTTTCTCCGACGCCACCGGGATGTGGAGCAGGAACGCGATCGCGGCGATGGCGGCCCACTACGCCGACCCGCGTGTCGGCTGCGTCTCCGGCCGGGTCGGGTACCGCTACCACGACAGCCCTGCCTCCAGGGGCTTCGGAATCTACCAGAGATACATCCTGGCCCTGCGCAGGGCGGAAGCGGCCTTCGGCGCTGGTTTCAACGCCTCCGGCTCGATCCATTCCATCCGGAAGTCCGTCTTCAGGCCGGGCCCTCCGGACACGTTCATGGATATGGTGGATCCCCTGCACGCGGCAATGCAGGGGTACCGCACCACGTTCGAGGATTCCGCCGTCTCAATGGAGGAATCGAGAAGTCGCACCACCGATGAGTTCCGGGCGCGGCTGCGCATCGCCTTGCGTTCGTGGAGGTTTTTTGCCTATGCCTTGCCGCGGCTCCCCGTGTTCCGCTCCCCGATGTACTGCTTCCAGGTGATCTCGCACAAGCTCCTGCGGTGGTGCGTTGGCCCTTCGCTGCCCGTGATCTTCCTCCTGAACCTCGCCCTCCTCGATCGGGACGCGATCTACCGCTGGCTGTTCGCGGGACAGATCGCCTACTACGGCCTGACCATCCTGGGGATTTTCCTGGGCCAGATCGGTTCGCGGCTGCCGGCCTTGTCGGCGCTGGTCTTCTTCAACTCGACAAACCTGGCGTACCTGACGTCCTTTCTCCGCTATCTCCGAGGCGAACGGATGAGGCGGTGGGTTCCTTCTCGATGAAGGTGGGGGGCATCGTTCATCCGTGACGGCCCTCGGTGTGTTCCTCTTCTATATCATCCCTGCGTTCCTGCTTGGGGAGGTCCTCCGTTGCGTCTATCTCGAGCACCGGGGCGACAGGATCCCCATCCTCCTGTACCACCGTTTGATATCCCGCAAGGAGGTCGAAGCCGGCCGAATCCCGGACAGGGAGCCGATCTACGTTTCCTACGACGACTCCTTCGACGCGCAGATGCGTGACCTGCGCGATCACGGCTTCACGACGCTCAGTCTGGACGATTTCCTGGCGATCCGCCGGGGTGAATCGGTCCGTCCTGCGAAGCCCGTGGTCGTCACCTTTGACGATGGCTACGAGAGCAACCATGCCCTGGCCTGGCCCGTCCTCCACCGGTACGGGATGAAGGCGACGATCTTTGTCGCCCCCCAGCCGGACGACTACACGCGGAATCTCGTGGCGGGCATCGACGGGTTCCTGAGCGCGGATCAGATGCGGGACATGGACCGCGGAGGAGTGGCCATCGAGTCCCATACCCTGACGCACTGCGTCCTGACCGACCTCGATGACGCGGCGGCGCGGCATGAGCTCGTCGAATCGAAGCGGCGTCTCAGTGAGATCCTCGGTCGCCCCGTGCGCCACCTCGCCGTCCCGCGATCCGGGCACAGCCACCGCATCCGCCGCCTGGCTCGTCAGGCGGGGTACCTGACCGTCTGTGCCAACGGCAAGGGGAGCAGCAACGGTTGGTCCAGCCTCTACGCGCTCCCTCGCATCGTCGTCGAGCGGGACACGACGCCGGAGGATCTCGACCGTGCACTGCGGCCCGCCGGGGCCGTGATCCTGCGCCTTGTGGGGAACCTCAAGCGGATCCCCACGCTCCTCTTCGGGTCGGTCAGGACCCAGAAGATGCGCCGGGCGCTCTATTCGAGCCCTCTCGGAGGCCTGTTCCTGACACGCTGCCTGGTGCGGGTGCTGGCGGGCTGGGCCCTGCTCTACGCGGTGGGAATCGCGCTCTTCACCTGGCATCTGATGTCCCGCTGAGCGATCGGGGGACGCGATCGTGCGACCTGACAGGCCCGGCGTGCTCCTGCTCGGCGTCGAGGAGACGCCCGCGCTGGCTATCATCTGGTCGCTTGCAAAGCAGGGAGTCCCACTGACGGTGGGATCCTCCCGCCGAATCTGCGCGGGCATGCTGTCCCGCTTCCCGATCCGCAGGCTCCTCTATCCGGACCCCGCGAGCAGCCCCGACCGCTTTCTCGAATGGCTCGTTGCGACCCTCAGATCGGGCGAGTACCCAGTGACGATGGCGTGCGGGGAGCAGGCAACCTACCTGCTCTCGAAGCACAAGCCGGCTCTGGCCCCGCATACGAGCATCCCGATCGTCGAGATCGACACCTTCATAAAATGTCGGGACAAGTCGCTGACCATGAAGGCGGCCGCCGCCTGCGGCGTTCCGACCCCGGTCACCTGGTTCCCCGAGGACATCGGGATCGACGGCGTCGCGGCCCGGGCGACCTATCCCGCTGTCGTAAAGCCCTGCGTGAGCGACGGGGCGCGCGGCATTTCGTTCGTCCACTCGCCCGACGAGTTGTGTCGGGTGCACATGAGGACGCGGGAGCAATACGGCCCGTGCATCGTCCAGGAGTTCGTTCCGCATCAAGGAATGCAGTACAAGGCCGAGTTCCTCCTGGACAGGGCGGGCGTCGTCAGGTTGGGGGGCGCCTACGCCAAGCTCAGGTACTACCCGCCCACCGGCGGGTCCAGCACGCTCAACCGGACCGTTCTCCGGAAGGACGTTCTGGAGATGGGCGCCAGGCTCCTGACCTACCTTCGCTGGTACGGGATGGGGGACTGTGATTTCATCCTGGATCCGCGCGATGGCGTGACCAAGCTGATGGAGGTCAATCCCCGGTTCACGCGGACCATCCGCGTCCTGGTGGAGGCGGGCATCGATTACCCCTTCGAGCTGTACCGGCTGGCGCTGGGCCATGAGCCCCGGGACCGACGCGAGTACAGGGAGAACGTCTTCCTACGCTATCTGCCGGCCGATCTGATCTGGTTCCTGCGGTCGCCCGAGCGCTTCCGCGCCAGGCCCTCGTTCTTCCGCTTCATCTCGAAGGACCTGCACTACGAGGAATGGTCGCTGCGCGACCCGCTGGCGGGCGTGGGCTTCTGGGGCTCCCTCCTCCTCGACATGCTCGACCCTGCCGCGAGGAGGAACCGCCTGCGCTGATCTCAGCCCGCAGCCTCGCCGGAGTCCGTCCGGGTGAGGCGCAGGAGGTTCGCCGAGCCTGTATAGCTGAGGACCCGCGCCGGGACCCCGACGGCGACCGCGTCCTCGGGAAGGTTGCAGGTCACAAGCGAGTTGGCGCCGATCACCGCGCCCGAGCCGATCCAGACGCGATCTCCCAGCGCGGGCGCTCCCCTCACCGCGGAGGGTGCGCCGATGGGGGCGCGCGGGTTGATCCAGATGCCGCCGAAGTGCGCGATGAACAGTCCAGTACCGATCTCGGTCTCCGGGCTGAGGTGAATCCCGACGGTCAGGGCATTATCTTGCCGGCGATCTCGTACGGGACGCACAGCATGACCAGGAGCGGCCCCGGGGCCTCGCGGTACACGTACTGGCCGAAGCGGTAGAGAGCCAGGGCCCAGAGGCCCTCCGTTATGACGATGAGCCGCAGACGGCGCAAACGGTTCTCCCGGCGGGGCGTCTGGGTCAGATAGCGCTGGACGTCGGCGCGCCAACGTTCGCGTGCGGTCGAGTACGGGCTCAGCGGTCGCCCCGTGAGCGGCGGATCGCGGCGGCGAGCGAGGCCACGGTCTCGAAATCGCTGGGACCTCCCGTCGCCGAGAGGTCGACTCCGTAGCGCTGCTGGACGAAGCCGAGGATCTGGAGCAGCCCCATCGAGTCGATCCTCCCCGAGCGGACGAGGGGCTCCTCGAGACCCACGCCCGAGGCCCCGTCCGCGACAACCTCGGAGGCGATGAACGCCTGCAGGTCCGATTCGATGCTCATGATCCCTCTCCTGCGGTCCACCCGCGCAGCAACGCCTGGCGGTCGGCCTTGCCGGTGGACGTGCGAGGGAAGGCCTCCCGAACTTCCACCGTCTCCGGCACCATGTAGATCGGCAACCGCTGGGCGCAGAAGGCCCGGAGTTCGCCCGGCTGCGGACGGAGCCCGGCCCGGGCCACCACCGCGGCAACGATCCGGTGGCCGGCCAAACCGTCCGGCAGGGGGATCGCCACGGCTTCGAGCACTTCGGGGTGCGCCACCAGGGCGCACTCGACCTCGCCTAACTCGACCCGATGGCCGCGGACCTTGATCATGTGATCCCGCCGCCCGCGGAACTCGTAGTTGCCGTCGGCCTGGAGAACCACGCGATCCCCGGTGCAGTAAGCGGTCCCAGGCCGCCCGCGCGGGTCCGGTCGCAGGGAAGCCGCCGTGCGCTCCGCGTCGTTCCAGTACCCCTGCATCAAGTTGTCTCCTCTGGCCCAGAGGGTCCCCTCGACCCCTTCGCCGACCGTGCGGCCCTCGTCGTCGAGGACGAAGGTCTCCATGTGCTCGCACGCCCGGCCGATGGAGATCGGCGCCGTCCAATCATCGGGCAGGTCCGGCGGAACCTCATAGTAGGTGCAGACGTTGGTCTCCGTGGGGCCGAAGAGATTGAACAACCCGACTCCAGGCAGGGCGCGCCGCAGACGCCGGAGCTGCGGTGTAGGGAACACCTCGCCGGCGAAGAAAAGGGTCCTCACCCGCCCGAACCCGGTTCGCTCCAGCCCCCCGGCGTCGATCATCGCCATGAGGATCGACGGCACGGAGTACCACACGGTGATTCCCCAGAGGGGCACCTGGCGCACCAGGTAGGCCGCCAGCATCCCCTCCGTCGCTCCGATGAGATGGACCGTGGCGCCCGCGCCCAGGGAGGCGTACAGGTCGGAAATCGACAGGTCAAAGTGGAACGGCGCGTGGCTCGAGAAGACGTCGTCCTCCCGGATCCCGAAACGCTCGAGGATCCAGGTCGTAAACGCCACGCCGGATCGGTGCGTGTGGACGACCCCCTTCGGCGTCCCCGTCGACCCCGAGGTGTAGAGGATATAGGCAAGATCGTCGGCGCCCGGGCGCGGGAGATCTCGCGCCACGGGCGAGGCCGCAGCCTCGTCCAGGGTCCGAACCTCGGGACGCCCGGCCGGAAGCCGCGCCACCGAGGAGAGCGCCTCCTCGAGGCCGGCGTCTGCGAGCAGAAGACGGGGCGACCATCCTTCCAGCAGGTCGGGGAGCGCCTGAAGATGAGGCCGGTCCGCCACCAGGGCGCTCATGCCGCAGTCCAGGCAGATGGCCCGGCAACGGCGCCACGGAGATCGCGGGTCGAGCGGGACATAGGCGGCGCCGGCGAACAGGATGGCAAGGATCGCCTGGACGGAGGCGGGGCTCTTGTCCATCCACAGACCGACGCGATCGCCGCGGCCGATTCCGGTCCGGTGCAGCATCGAGGCGATGCCGCGGGCGCCCGCGAGGAGGCCCGCGTAGGTCAGCTCAGTCTCTCCGCGTTCGCCGGCGCGCACGGCCGCCTTGCCGGAGCGGGTCCGGGAGGCGCCCCCTTCGACCAGGTCGACGAGAGTCGTCATGCTCACAGGCCCAGCAGCCGGGCGATGATCTTGCGCTGCATCTCGCTCGTGCCCGAGTAGATCGTCCCGGGGATGGCGTCGCGCACCTCGCGCTCGACCTGGTATTCGGTCGAATAGCCGTAGCCGCCATGGATCTGCAGGGCATCGAGGGACTGGCGGACGTGGGCCTCGGACACGAACAGCTTGGCGATGGCGGCGTCGAGTACCGCGTCCCCGCCCGCGTCCTTGACGGCCCCGACCTTGTAGAGGAGGAGCCGGCCGGCCTCGATCGCGACTTTCATGTCGACGATACGGTTCGCGATTGGCGCGAAGCGCGCGATCGGCTGGCCGAACTGCTTGCGGGCCCTGGCGTAGGCGATGGTGTCCTCCATCAGGCGCTGCATGCTGCCGAGGTGCGACGCGAAGATGCAGGCCCGCTCCCACTCCATGGCGGCGTTGAAGATCGCGACGCCCGCTCCTTCGCTCCCCAGGCGGTTCCCTGCGGGGACCCGGCATCCCGAGAGGGCGACTTCGCCCATCGGCGAGGTGCGCAGCCCCATCTTCGAGATCGGGCCGGAGAGCGACATGCCCGGCGTGCCGCGATCGACAAGAAAGGCCGATATGCCCGCCGCCTTGAGGCCCCGGTCCACGCTGGCGAACGCCAGGATGACGTCGGCGACCGGCCCGTTGGTCACGAAGGTCTTGGTGCCGTCGAGCACGTAGTCATCGCCGACGCGGCCGTAGCGCGAGGCCATCGACATGGCGTCCGAGCCGAACTCCGGCTCGGTGACGGCGTGGGCGCCGATGAGCTCCCCCCGGCAGAGCGCCGGGAGGTAGCGGCGCTTCTGGTCCTCCGATCCGAAGCGGACGAGCGGCAGCTCGAAGGCCCACATCTGGGCGTTGAGGGAGAAGACGAGCCCGTTGTCCCGGCAGGCGTACCCGAGCGCCTCCATGGCCAGGATCGTCGTGGTCAGGTCCTGGCCCGCGCCGCCGTACTCCGCCGGAACCGGCAGGCCCTGGATTCCAAACTCGGCGCACCGCTTCCAGAGGTCCCGGGGGAAATCGCCGCGGCTGTCGCGTTCCGCGATCCCCTCGTTGAGGCTGCGGCCGAACTCGCGCACCGCCTCGCACAGGGTTCGTTGATCCGGGGTGGGCTGAAAGTTCACGTTTCGCATCCTCAGTCGGGTCGCCGCCGGCGACGATCCGTCGCGAGCGATGAGGGCAGATCATAACGTGACTGACCCGGGTTTCTCACATCAATGCAGTCCTCTCCAAAGGGGGCCGTTTTGATCGCCAGGCGGTCCACGTCAATCCTTCCACGACACGGGCGGCCGTCAGCAGCCCGCAAAGAGACGTCATTTCGCCCGCGGCCCAACGAGGCGGAGGAGGGTGCGGCGCAGCCGGGAGTATCCTTCGACACCGAGCGCCGCCTTCAGACCGTCCCGCACGATCTGCTCTCCCCGCAAGCGCCAGAGGAGCCACCGGTCTCCGAGGACCATCCGGCCGAATTCAGCGGGCGTGGTACGGAGCTTCACCGGGATGCGGGGGATCCGAAAGCGCTCCAACGGGTGCCTCCAGAGAGCGATCCGCCCGGTACAGAGCCCGCGGTATCCGAGCGCCTGCACCACCGGGATCATTTCGGAATTGAAGAACCCCGTCGGCGAAGAGGCGCTGACGACGGACAGGCCCAGGCGATCTTCGAGGCGTTTTTTGGACTCGGCCATTTCAATCTGGAGGTCCGCTCGTTGCAGCGTGGCTGGCGGTCGATGGGTCAGCGAATGAGAGCCGATCTCCATGCCAGCCGCCGCGAGCGCTTTGATCTGCTCCCAGGCCATGTACGGGGGCCGCCCTATCCATCCGACGGTCACGTAGAAGGTGGCGCGAAAGCCCGCCTCCAGGAGAAGCGGCAGGGCGAGTGTGAAGTTGCTCTCATGGCCGTCGTCGAAGGTGAGGACGCAGGTCCGCGCCGATCCCGCGGGGCCGGGCCGGGAGTCGAGCAGGTCGTCGAGCCTCCTTCCGACGACGCCTACCTCCTTCAGCAGGCGCAGTTGCTCCCGGAATGCCCCGACCGGGACGACGTACGGACGATGCGCGGCGGGCGACTCCCGCGGCGCGTCGACCAAGTCGTGGTACATCAGGACCGGAACGGGGAGCGAGTCGCTCGCAGAGCCCTGGGAGCCGGCGCCTACCGCTCGGTTCATCAGGAGGCAACCTCCCGCACGAGCCATCGCGGCTCGCTCCCGGGCCACGGGGTCAGGTCGAGCGCACGGCCCCCCGTGGCCTCGCCAGGCCGGCCGAGCCAGTCTCCGGCCGGGCACCAGGAGAAGTCGCCCAGGAGGCGCCTGAGCTTGCCGGCGACCCGGGCGCGCATCAGGCCCTGGGACAGGCGCAGGCTCCACGGGATTGCCTGCCGCGAACGGGCGATCTCCTCTGCGTCCATCTCGTACGGGTGGAAATAGCAGGTCGCGGGGGCGCCCCGCCTGTTCAAGCGCGCGATCGCGGCACGGGAGACACAGTACGGCGCAAGGCGGAAGTAGCCGCCTCCCGCGGCAGGCAGGCGCACGCCCAGGCACTCGACGGTGGTCAGCGGGAACTCCACGAACTTGGAACCGGAAGCCGAGAGGACCTGGAACGGGAGCGCGAAGGCGGCGCGGACGCCGTACCGCGGGCCCGCGAAAGGGAAAATGCTGGAGTCGTAGCGCAATCCCTCCTCGGCCATGATCTCGAGCGCCCACCAGTCCCGTGCCAGGATGGAGAAGTCGGGCGCGCGGTACCCGAGAACGCGCGTCCCGCCGGCGTCCTCGATCGACGCAATCGACCGCCGCAGGTCCGTCCTGAACTCCTCCGGTCGCATCCCGTGCACGGGCCGGTGCGAGTATCCGTGGCTGGCCAGCTCGTGGCCGCCTTCCCGGATCCGCCGGACCAGATCGGGGAAGGTCTCTGCGACCAGGCCGAGGACGAAGAATGTTCCGCGGACGCCCACGCCGGCGAGCAGGTCCAGGACCCTGTGGGTGTTGTCGCGCACCCTCGGGGTCAAAGGCAGCGAGAGGTCCAGGGTTGACTGGGGCCAGTCCTCGACGTCGAAGGTCAGGATGTTCTGCAGGCGGGGCACGACAGCCGGAATCTACCGGTGCGCCCGCGCTTTGTCAAGAAAACACGGCCCTTTTCGGCCCCCGGGCGCGGGAAAATTGACACCCCCGGGCCCTTCTGTTAACGTGCCGCGGCCATGCGGTCGCGACCCAGGATCCCGCCGGTGGCCCGCCCGGTCGTCCTGAGCGGCGCCTTGGTCATCTTCCTCCCAGCCTCCTTCGCGGCCGCGCCTCCCACGGCTCCCAGCCTCGGCCTCGGCTACGAGTACGACTTGAGCGGAGCGCGGGAGGAGTTCCTGCTCCCGGACCCGCTCCTCGATCCGTCGATCGCCCCGGATCACCCCCTGTACGTCCGGATCCGCGCTCCGTGGGCCCTCCTGGAGCCGGCTCCGGGCCAGTACGACTGGAGCGAGGTCGACCGGATCGCCGACCCGTACCGGGAGGCGAATTTCGTCGTCATCCTCTGCCTCTACGGGACGAATCCTGCCATCGATCAATCGGGCGGGGTCCCCACGGCCGGCAACGCCCCGCTCCTCAAGGCCTGGCTCGAGTTCGCGCGCGCCGCGGGGCTCCATTTCAAGGGGCGGGTGAAGTATTACCAGGTCTGGGACGAGCCGAACCGCGAGCCACAGTGGACCGCGGACAAGATCTCGGAGTTCGGGTACGTCCTCAAGAACACCTCCGTCACCATCCGCTCGGCGGACCCCGGGGCGCTGATCGCCCAGGGCAGCCTGGCTGCAGGCGTGGAAAGCCTCGACGCGGACCTGGCGTGGCAGGAGGCGCTCTACCGGCAGGAGATCGCCACGTACGTGGATGCGCTCGAGGTCCATCCGGCGCCCGGCGCGCCGCTGGATCGGACCGTGGCGCGGGCCTACGACCTGCTCCTGGATCACGATCCCTCCGCCCAGTTGTGGACAGGCAGGGTCCCGGTTCTCGGATCGTCCGATAAGGAGCGCGCGACCCACCTGATCGAGCAGTTCATCGTGGGGCAGGGCGAAGGCTCCGCCATCGTCTTGTTCGACCTGGAGGCGGACGTCGAGGGTCAGCCGGAGTTTCCGGCGGTCCTCTTGGACCTGCACAAGCTGTTCATCCCGACATACACGCGCGTGCCCGGAAGGCGGCTGGCCTTCGAGCCGTACGAGGGCGGGGCGGGAGGCCAGATCGAGGGCGTGACCTCCTACGTCTTTTTCGACGCGGACGCTTTCCAGGGACTGGTCGGCTTCTTCACGCGCACACCGCCCGAAGAGGGGAAGGCCCGGATGGTGATCGACACCGCCGCCGTGCGCGGCGTGGTCGTGTACGACATCATCGGCGGCGCCGCGGGCCCTGTGCGGAAGATCGACCCGGACTTCAAGGCCAACACGACCAGGGTGCCCGTCTTCCTCTACGACAGGCCCCAGGTCCTGCAGTACGCCCGGGTGCCGATCAAGGGATTCGAGGCGGAGAAGGAAGAGGTGCAGATCAGGGAGACCGGTCTGATCACCGCGGAGGAGGTGATCGCCGGCCACCAGGCCTTCATGGCCGACCAGAAGTACCGCCTGGGGAACTACCGGGCCGGGGCGCTCCTCACGTACCACGGCAAGATTGCCGGCAGCAACACCGTGGACGTGAGCATCGACAACGCGTTCTTCTGGGACCGGTCCACCGGGGCGGAGTGGGAGCAGAGGGCGCTCTACTACAACGGGGTCCTCTGGAAGGGGAAGAAGCTCCCCGAGCTTCCCATCCCGCAGCCCGAGAAGGTGTTCACCCTCCCCCTCGACATCAACCTCAACAAGGACTATACGTACGAGTACGCCGGGCGCGAGCATGTGGGCGAGTTCGACTGCTACGTCCTCGACTTCAAGCCGATCGATCGCTCCCGGGTCCTCTACGAGGGGCGCGCCTGGATCGAGACGCGCACCTTCGCGCCGGTCAAGACCTCCACCGTGCAGTTGAACCTCGAGCCGCCCCTCATCTCCAACGAGGAGCAGGACCTCTACGCCCCCGTGACCGGGCCAGACGGGGCGACGTACTGGCTGCTGTCGCGGGTCGAAGGGCAGCAGATCCTGGCGGTGGCGGGACAGAATCTCGTTCTCCTGCGGGAGGTCGACTTCAAGGAGTTCCGCATCAACGATTCCGGTTTCGAGCAGGCGCGGCAGGAAGCGTACCGCTCCGAGCGCCAGATGCTGCGGGACACGGAGAAGGGGCTGCGGTACCTGCAGCGCACGGAGGAGGGAGAGCGCGTCGTCAAGGAGGGCACGGCGAAATCGGCGCTTCTCGGTCTCGCAGGGCTCTACAGGCAACCGGGCCTCGATCTCACGGTCCTGCCTCTCGTGGGTGCGGGGTACTTCAATTTCGACTTCCGTGGGCGCGACATCCAGATGACCGCCCTCCTCGGCGGGGCCGTCAACCTGTTCTCGCTGACTGATCCGCACGTTCTCGGAAGGCGCCTCGACGCCAGCCTCCAGGTGGTGACTTTCGCGGTGAACGTCACCGACCGGCTGTTCATCCAGGGGAAGGAGCGGGAGGAGAGCGACATCGACGCGCGCTCCCAGTTCCTGTCGGGCAGCCTGGGGCTGCCTCTGGGAAACTTCGTCCGAGTCAAGGCTACTTACGGGCTGGAGTACATCAACTATGGCGCCGATGAGGAGACGGACACCTTCGTCACGCCGTCCGACACGCTGATCCAGTCTCCCGGGATCTCCTGGGAGTTCAACCGGGCCGCCTGGACGATCGCCGCCTCAGGCCAGCGGAGCTACCGCTCCAGGTGGGAGCCATGGGGTGACGCGGGCCCCGCGACAGACCCGGAGATTCTCGGGGAGTTCCCGTTGACGCCCTGCGATTCGCCCGGTTCGTGCTTCGACGCTTTCGATCCCGAGCAGAAGGACTACGACCGCTACGAGTTCAGCGTCGCCAGGCAGTTCTTCCTGCCGCTGTTTCAGAAGCTGCGCTTCGAGGCCTCCTGGCAGGCGGGTTCCCGCCTCGACCGCTTCAGCGAGTTCCAGTTCTCCTTCTTCGGGAACCGCGTGCGCGGCTTTTCCGGATCGGGGATCCGCTACGACCGGGGCGGGATCGCGCGGGCGCAGTACGCCTTCAACATCGCCAACGTCGTCCGCTTCGACGCCTCCCTCGATCACGCCTATGTCCGGGACAGCCTGACCTCGGACTCCTATCAGAAGTTCACGGGATTCGGCATCTCCGGGAACATGATGGGGCCATGGGAGACCGTCCTGCAGTTCGACGTTGGCGTCGCCATCCAGTCTGATTTCGAGGATTTGCGGGGCGAGACCGAGTTTCAGGTCGGTCTGCTGAAGTATTTTTAGGTCGAGCGGCACACATGGCCTCACGTCGCCTCCCAACGACTGGACCACCGTGCCCGAGGCGATCGCCCTCTTGAACCGGAACGCCCCGGACGTGAGGGACGAGTTCCTCCGCCGTTCCAGGTTCGTGCTCCGCGGCATGTGGGGCCTAATCCATATGAGAAGCCTGATGGACCCGTTCCGCCACGGCTTCGTGGCCCCGCCCCTGATCTCCACGCGCCTGCTGCGCTGGCTGACGCCCCCCTTTCTCCTGAGAATCCTCGTCGCGAGTCTGACCCTCCTGGATCGGCCGATCTACGTCCTGGGGATGGGCGGACATGTGGTCTTCTACGACGTCGCGGGCGGCCGCCTACACCGTCGACCGGATGGGTCGCTGGACGCGTCCCCTCCTCTACAGTCCGCTCTACTTCTGTACCCTGGTCTTCTCGGCGACGGTGGGACTTGCGACGCTCGTGTCGGGCCGGAGGGGGCAGATCTGAGAGGCACGGAGGCGGCCGACCGAGAGCGATGGAAAAACGTCGACCCCGCCTCACCATGTGATCGCGGCGCGCGGCCTCCAGCGGCCGTTCCCGGGAGCCTCGGTCGAAGGAGTATTCCGGGGCAGGCGATTGCGGTGACCTCCGGGTGGCCGTATATTATGGCTCAACGCTCGAAGGGCGTAGGGTCTGCGTCGTTCATGAGCCGGAAGGGGTTCGTTCTCGGTTGCCCGCTGGTCGTAGTCGCCGGCGAATCGGTCTACTTTGCTCGGCGGTGCGCGGCCGACATCCGCCGCCTTCTGGGGGAGCGTGCCTTCTTCGCCAACAACCACTGGGCCGCCTGGCGCCACTACGAGGCCGCCCTGGCCCTGGGCGCGGACCGCGAGCTCGAGGCGGCGTTCCACGTGGGCCTTCCGTTCAAGCCCTCGCGCGCCATCCGCATTGCGCAGCTGCTGATCGCCCAGCGGCTCCGGGATGCCCCCTACCGCTCCCATCGCTGGTTGCTGGCGTCCGACACGGACGTGGCGCTCGCGCGGTGGGTCCGACGATCGGTGGCCATCGATCTAAGCGCCCTCACCGAGGACCCGCTGAGCAACCTGCACCCTGAGGAATGGCTGGGCATCGCCGCCCTGGAGTGGGCCGCGCGACTCGAGCCGCACGACTACATTTTCCACGATCTTCTCGTCGAGTCCTTCCTGGAGGTGGGCGGCCCGGAGCGTGCCGCAGTCCACTGCCGGACGGCCGTCGAGGTGTTCCCGGACCTGGACGCGCACTCGTTCCTGAACCGGGCCGG
The DNA here is from genome assembly GCA_016206385.1 of Candidatus Rokuibacteriota bacterium. Classification (GTDB taxonomy): domain Bacteria; phylum Methylomirabilota; class Methylomirabilia; order Rokubacteriales; family CSP1-6; genus JACQWB01. The sequence goes on from JACQRS010000311.1 coordinate 13,332, forward strand.
CCTGCCCGCGGCCGTGGTCGAGGCCGCCATCCAGGGAGTCGAAGCCGCGCGCGTCAGGTCGGGGCTCATCCCCACCGCTCCGATCGACTGCGCCGTCGGCCGGTTGCTCGCCGGGCCAGGGCTGCCGGAGCGGGTGCTCGTCTTTTTCGAGAGGTCACTTCAGGCCGCCCCCGACCTCTGCGCCGCTCTGGCCGAGATCGGTGTCGTCCACTATCGCCCCAAGACCTACAGGCAGGCCCTGGAAGACCTGAAGCGGGCGGTGGGCCTCCTGCCCTGGAGGGCCTGGCCGCACTACCACATGGGCCTGGCCGACCTCGCGTTCGAGGACCGGAAGAGCGACGCCGCGCAGTGCACCACGTTTGGTCGGGGGATCTCATGAGGGCTGTCGGCCACCCGATGGCCCGCCCCTTTTTCATGCTCGGGGGACTGGCGTACCTCTCGCTTCTCTCGATCGCCCTCATCTGGATTCATCTACCGCCGGACACGGTGCTGGTCCTGACGGCCGGCGGCATCGGCGTCGTGCTCCTCGCCCTCCGGCCGCTCCTCGCCATCCACGCGTTTCTCGCCCTCCTGCACGTGGAGAACGTGGTCTCCACGAGGGAGGGACTGACGGTCATGAAGATGGTCGGCGCCCTCGTCCTGGCGAGCTGGCTCCTGAGCATCGCCGTGCGCCGCAGGATCGGGATCCGCTTCGACGCGTTCCTGGTCCTGTCCCTGCTCTTCTTGGTCTGGAGCGGCGTCTCGCTCGTGTACGCCGTCGACCCGGACCAGGCCGTGCGCAGGGTTCTGAGTTTCGCGCAGCTGGTGCTCGCGGCGCTGATGTTCATCTCCGTCGTGGACACCGTTCCCAGGCTGCGGACGGTCGCGTGGGCGATCGTCGGCTGGACCTGCGTGTCCACGATTGTGGCGATCGCGCTGTATTACGCCGGCGCCACGCCTGTGGCCCGCGGTCTGGTCGGCGACCGGAATCTCCTCGCCGCGTACATCAACATCGCCATCGTGACCGCCTACTTCCTGTTTCTGACCACGCCGAACGCGCTGGCACGGTTCCTGCTCAGCGTGAGCCTGGCGATTTTCTTCCTGGGATTGGCGCTGACGTTCTCCCGCGGGGGGCTCCTGGTCCTCGGCGTGGGGCTCCTGGCGGTGTGGTACCGGGTGGCCAGGGAGAGGAGTTTCCTGATCTTGCTCGCCTCCGCGGCCCTGCTCTGCATCGTCAGCCTGCTCCTCCCGGAGGCCTTCTGGTACCGGGCCGCGAGCATCGTTCCTGCCGTCAAAAGGCAGGAGGACACCTTCGGACTCAGGGTCAAGGTGTGGCAGACGGGTCTGCGGATGATCGAGGACAGGCCGATCGCGGGAGTTGGGCCGGGAAACTTCGTCGTGGCGCTCCCACGGTATGCACGTGGCGAAGTGAACCGGCTGCAGCTCGGTCCCCACAGCTCTTACGTGGGGATTGCGGCGGAGCTCGGCCTTGTGGGTCTGGCGCTCTTTTTGACCCTGCACCTGGTCGCCTTGCGGTCGGCCGCGCGGGCCGCGCGGCGCGGTGCACAGGTGAACGACGCCGAGCTGCGCTACCTGGCCGTCGCGATGGAGGTCTGCATCGTCGTCTCGATGGCCGTTGGCCTGTCCATCGGTTTCTACTACTCGAAGTACCTCTGGATCTTCTTCGGTCTCGCCATGGGCGTGGGGCGCATGTCCCCAGTCGCACCCCGCCAGCAGGCCGCCGCGGCGGGCGCGATCGAGGGCGTTCCTGCGACGGCGCCCGCCGTCGGCGCCCCCTTCGCGGGCGTCTCACGGGTGTCGGGGGGCGGGTCGCGCTTCTGAGAACGGTCGGGGCGCCGCGGCTCTCAGGGTACCGGCAGCTCGAGCGAGAGGGCCGCGCGGTGCTCGCGGCCGGCGGATCCCTTGGGTCGATACTCCAGCGTGCAGGTGTTCTCGCGCACGACCTCCGTGGCCACGTCGAGCATCTCGACGTCCTCCACCCTGACCGCGCTGGGCCCGAAGGTCGGCTTCTTGACGTACAGGGAGAGTCCCACCTGCAGATGGCTCAGCAGGCTGTCGCGGATCACGGCGCGCGATGAATCCTTGACCGCGATGCCCGTGTGGCATCCCGTGATAACGCTTCCACGGACCTCAGCGTGCGTCTCCTCCCCGATGCTGTGGCCCTTGTCGCCGCACCGGGCGACGCGATTTCCCTCCACCACCATCCGGGAGCCGCTGAGATCGAGGCCGTCGCCCCCGACGTCGGCTATCGTGTTGCCGACGAAGGAGCCCGTGCAGAAGTCGAGATCGACCGCGTCGGACTGCGACCCCCGGAAGTGGTTGTTCCTGAGGTCCACGTCGCAGTACTTCAAGTTGATGCCGTCCTCCGCGGCGGATTCGAGAAACTGGCAGGCGCTGATCGCGACCAGGCCACCGTGCACGGCAAAGGGGCTCGTGAACGCAGTACGGTGATTCTCGCCGCCCGTGCCGCCCTGGAGGATCGTGTGCTCGAGACGCACGTGGCTCGGCCGGGTCCGCGTCCCCTGCACGAGTATCCCTCCCCAGAGGACCTTAGGCCCGGCACCGAAGACCCTGACGGGCGCCGCTTGCGTCCCGAGGCTCGTGAGGCCGCCGTAGACCATGAGCGAGGCCCCGTCTCCCATCGCCAGCTGGAGCCCCGGCTCGAACGCCACATCGTAGGAGGCGGGGATCTCCAGCGTGCGATCGAGGCGGACGCGTCCCGGCCCGAACCTGACCGTGGCCCCCTCGACGCGCACGTTCTCCAGGCGGATCAGGAGCGCGGCCGCGCGCGGATCTGGATCGAGGGACGGAGCCTCCCCCTCCCCGCGGGCGAGGACGATCGCCTCGTCGGGCACCGAATCGCCGGTGACCCCGTTCCGGACGAGCAGGCCGACCGGCTGGCCTTCCGACGGGATCGCGACGGAGATGGTCCGCCGGCCAGGCCGGCCGAACCAGATGCCGTCCAGCATCACAGTCGAAGGCAGGGGGTACGGGCGCACGCCGCGCCGGTCACGGATCTGCAGGCCGCTCACCTCGAGAAACGCCTTGCCGTGGTTGCGGAGGTCGAGCGTTACCCGGCCGGCAGCACCGGACCACACGGCGGCCCGGAGTTCGTGCACCCGGAACCGATCCATGAGAACCTGCCGATTGTCCCGCAGCACCCGACCGTAGTCGGCCTGACGCTCCTCGTCGGTCGCTATGCCGAGATGGCGTGTGTCGAGAAGGAGGGCGGGCCGTAACTGCTCGAACAGCGCGTCGGCATGTGCGATCATGGCATCGACGCGCTCCGTCAGGAGGTGCCACATCCTCGTGTCCCGCATCCGGCGGAACTCAGGAATGCCGATGACCGTCGTGCCGTAGCCGGTCTGGACGACCTCCCCCTCCGGATGGCTCGCGAGGTCGATGCGGTAACAGGAGTAATCCCAGGGGATCGGCTCGAACCGGCCCCGTGCCGGATCCCAGAAGATCCGCAGGTTGTCGTCGTCCCAGGCGTGTGACGACCCGAGGACTGCCTTGAGGGCGGCGGCCCAGGCCCACCTGTCCGTGTCGAGGTACTCGTCGATGAAGTCCCAGTCACAGTCCTCCGAGGGCGGTGCCACCTCGGATACCCGGCAGTCTTTCAGCCGCTCCATAGCCGCGAGGGCCTTGTCGTACCCGGGGCCCTCTTTCCCGAAGAGCTGCCCGTGGCCGGCGAAGATGAACCCCTCCGAGCGTCCGTGACGATCGGGGATGCTCCGCCCGAACTGCTCGATCTCCTGGAACAGACCGACGAACTCCCCGTTCACGCGCAGCCATACGAAGCGGCTGCCCCAGGTCAGGATGCCGTGGCGCGCCAGCTCCCAGTTGGTCGTGACGTCGGCGGTCAGGCCCTTGTCGTAAGGGTCCGACAGGTTGATCTGGTCTTTCCCTTCGAACGGCCTGTCGCGTGTAAACTTCAGGCGGAGGGAGGGACGCCGCTTGAGATAGTGCACGGAGTAGAGGCCGCGCAGCTTCACCCGGATCGGACGCCAGAGCCCGTCCACGAGGAACTCGGCGGGAACGTACGGCAGCGGGACGCCGACGGAGATGCTCCTGGCGGTCACCAGCTCGGCTGTCCGCTGCAGGACACGCAGATCCTTGGCGGCGACCCGGAGGTCATAGACCGGCAGACTGCTTTTGAGCACTGCCGCCTCGGTCCACGGATTGGGGACCTCCGGGATCGTGTTCAGGACGATGTTCCGTACCGGGTCGAGGAGCCCCACCGGAGGCAGGTCGGCCTGCACGGCCCGCGCCTCGGCCCGGGCCTTACGATAGACCAACAGGCGCTGCACGTACTCGCCGCCCAAGAACAGCGCAAGGATCGCCGCGACGACGGCGGCCATCAGAGCGAGGGCCTTCAAAGTCGCGCAGGACCCGCGGTCGGCGGGGTCGCAGCCTTCGAAAAGGTGTCTAGAACGGGGCATGCTGGTCGCTCTGATAGATGGAAAGGCTCACCACCCCGTCGATCGTGCGCAGCCTCTTCTCGATTTCCCCGGAGCCGGAGGACGAGCGCGGCCGCACGACGTAGACGTTGGTCTCCCTGTCATCCCCGAAGTCGAGGACACGGTTGATCAGCCGGAACTCGCGGAACGACTGGCCGATCTCCTGCTCAATCCTGGCGAGGACGCTGTCGTCGGTCCTGTAGGTCACGCGGACGATGCTTTCCAGCTTGGATTTGATCCCGTAGTCCGTGGCGTAGAGAATCAGCATGAGCGCGGCGAGGAATGTCGTCAGGGTGATGGAGGCCAGGTAGAAGCCGGTCCCGCACCCCATGCCCGCGATCATCGCCGCGAACAGGTACCCGGTATCCCGGGCGTCCTTGACGGCCGTGCGGAACCGGATGATCGACAGGGCGCCGACCAGGCTGAACGCCCGCGCGATGTTGCTGCCGATGATCATCATCACCACGCTGGTGGCGACGGCCATGAGGAATAGGGTCACGATGAACGACTGCGAGTAGCTCGTGCCGCGGTGCGTGTGTCGGTAGACGCTGGCGAGGACGAAGCACAGGAGCGCCGAGACCGTCATGGCGAGCAGCAGGTCGGACACGCCGAAGATCTCGGTCGCCGACGGCTGAAAGAGCTTGTCCAGGAAATATTCCAGGTTATCCATCATGCATACACTCCTGTCCTCCAAAGCTCGGGAAGCCCCAGCACTTCGACCGCGGTGCAGTATTTCGGAAGGGTCTGTTGCTGGAGCTCTGCGGCACCAACCCATTCATGGACCCAGCCGGGGAGTCCCCGGGTGGCCTTGATCTCCAGGATGGCCAGGGTATCGGGTAGCAGCCGGCGCGCGCGGTCGAAGAGACGCTCGCGCGTGAGCCTTTCCCCCGGATGCAGCCCCGTGACGCACGTGTCGAAGGTCACCCGCACGTCGCTCTCCACGACCCCCTCGTAGGCCTCTCGCTGGTAGTACACCTGGGCCGACGGCCGCAGCCGGTAACGTTCGAGCAGGTCGCAGAACCGGCCGCGCATGATCGGGTCGTCGATCGGCCAGTTCGGCGGATCGAGGTGGGACGGACGGAAATCGCGGATCGCGTGGCGGTGCTTTCGCACGCGATCGCCGACACGCTGCTTGATCTCGAGCACGGCCAGATGCCCTGGCCGGAACTCGCGCGCGTACGTGCGCATGCGGACCTTCTGACGCAGTTCGAACCCGTCCAGCTTGTCATAGTGGAACGTTAGGCGCGGTGAGTCGTAATAGAGACTCAGCACCGGCGAGACGGCATCCTCGTTCGTGTACGGCGCGCGCACGAGGTAGCGGTGCCAGCGTTCGATCAGCAACCGGCGTACGCTGTGGTGGACGATGAACTTGAGTTCGTTGCGGAGCGGCGACATGCGGCGATCACATCTCCTCGAGGCGGAGGAGAAGGCCGGCGGCCGCGTGCTGGCGTTGCGGGAGGAGCGCGCGCGTCGCCGTCAGCGTCCGGTGGAACTCGGCGTGTGACCGGAGGGCGTTGGAGAAGGAACGGGCGTGCTCTTCGAATTCCGAGCGGAGCGTGGCGAGCTCCGAGTCCGCGAAAGGCAGGCTCGCGGTCTCGGCGCGCCAGGGACCCCGGCTCCACTGCGCCAGTCGCCCATCCTTGAACTCATGGGGCGGCCGGCCATACAACGCCTCGTAAAGGTCAGGAAGAGAGACGGGAAGCGGGAGGAGGGACAGGTCGTGGGGCGGCTGGTTCGACATCAGGAGGGTGGTGGCGTCGGTCGGGCAGCGGCGCGCGAGCCAGGCAAGGGCCGGGGAGGGATCGCGGAGAGCCGGGAACCGGCTCGCGGCCACGCTGTCCATGTAGAGGCGGCGGGCAGCGTGGAAGCGTGTGTCGATTTGGGCCAGGCGATCGCCCCGGACCGTCAGGATCTCCTGCAGGATACCGCTGCCGCCGTCCTTCTTGCGCGGGTCAAAGGGGAGGGCGACTCGCAGATAAAGCCCGTGGTAGATGCGGTTCACGAAGAGCTGGGTCCATCCGACGGGGGGCAAGTTCAGCTCGGGGCGACGCTCGCGAACGAAGTTGTAGAGAAAGGGATAGGTCCAGTCCCGCACCTCCTCCACGGGCACGAAGAAGACCGTACCCTTGCCGGCGCGCTTCGACCGGACGAACCACGCATCCAGCCCTCCGGGGCGGTCCGAGACACGGAACTGGGAGCAGTCCCACTTCCGACCCGGTGTGTTCGGATCGTACCGACGCGTCGTCGAGTCGCGGCGGTCGACCACGAAGCAACGACCGCGCTCCGACTTACTGAACATGATGTAGGTGTCAGGGAAGCCGGTCGGGCCGATATCGAGATTGGAGAGACGACGCGACCGCGTCTCCGGAAGGACCAGCGCAAGCACACACGCGGCCATGGCCAGAGCCGACCCGGCGGGCCAGAATGTCATGGCCTTGAAACTCGTGAGCCTGCCGCGAAAAATCAAGCTGCCTCTCCGAGTGTCTATAATAGCCCAAACTTCGGGACCGACGGTTGTCGCGTGGTCACCAGAGGTCCGACAGGCGCGGCACCGCGACCGACTCCGGCCGGCGTTCTAACGCCGGTGACGTCTTCGAACTCCAGCACTGGGACAGCCACAAGCCGCGCACTTGCTGAGCGTCACCGAATCAATGATCCCCCCGAACTCGTCGATCAGAGTCGCCCTCAGCCAGCTACCGTTCACGTCGAAGATCGCGACACCGAGCCGGGGGGCGTAGAGCTCCATCGGCGGCTCAAGCGTGTCGGGGATCGGCCCGGGCGAGGTCCGGAACCACGCCCCCGTGCCGGGATAGATGAGGGTCGTGCCGGGTCCCGAAGGACAGGGGGACCACTCGACACGGGACTCGGCGGGGATCACTGCGGTGATCGGGAGGTAACGCTGGAAGGAGTGCACGCCGCCGGCCAGGAAGAGATCGGCACCCTCCTCCACGGCGACCTTCAGGATGGCGTCGCGCACCGTCGGGTTCTCCTGCCGGTCCGTGCGGTAGGGGTCGCGTGTCAGCGGGGGCTCGTGCGTGAAGACGACCTTCCAGGTCTTGCGGGAGGCCGCCAGATCAGCCCGTAACCACGGCCCGACGTGCTGCTGGAGATCCGCGATGTCGCGCCCCGAATTGACGCTCACGAAGTGGACGTTTCCGAAGTCGAACGAGTAGTTCAGTTCGGGGGCTAGCGCTGCCGGGCCGTTCTCAGGCACATAGAAGTTGTCGATCGTGGGTTGTCCATTCTCGGTCAGGCCATCGTGGTTACCCAGGGCGTGAACGAAGGGGATTGATCGCATCAGCGCGGAGTATATGAGGTTGACCCGGGGCTTGTAGTGCTCGCGCTCGCCGTACCAGTATGTGTAGTCCCCGAGAAGAAGATGAAGGTCGCTCCCGAGCGTCGCCAGGAGCCGCGCCATCGGTTCTTGGCCGCCCGACCCGAGGCCCGAGTTACCGAAGGCCGTGAACCGGAAGCCCCCTGTCTTCTGCGTCCGCACAAAGCTCTGGAAGGTGCCGCCGGGCCGTGCGACGCCGTTCCGGGTGTGGACGACCCGGTACTCGTACGCTTGGTCGAACGGCAGCCCCGTAACCGTGACCGTGTGGTTCAGGCGCGACGGCGACCCGACGGGGACCGGGGCCGGAACCGGGACGGGGGTCCAAGCTTCATCGCCGACCCTCCTGTACGCGAACTCGAAGCGATCGGCAATCGGCCCTCCCCGGCTCCTGGTGAGGGTCTGCCAGGCGACGACGAACTGATCGCGTGCGGGGTTCGAGGGGGCGTTACCGATCTGCACGTATGGCTCGAGGTGAAGCTCGTACTCGACGGGGGGGTCCGGCGTAAGAACGACGGAGACCTCCGCGCCCTCCAGGAGGGACCGATCCTCGCGGGCCGACACCGTCGCCGCGCCCGGCATCCACCCGAAGATCAGAGTGATCTTCTGCGTGGCAGGGGCGCCGGCCGGGTAGGTGAGCCGGAGCGATCCCCCCGATGACCCGGCGAGATCCACGACGTTCGGGTCGGAGGTTGAGACCGTGACACTCAGGTCGGACATCGCGTTGCTTCCGAGCGGGATGGTCACGTCGATCGTCTCATCCGGACTGCCCACCGCTCTGTACAGGGAGGGAGGCGACAGCACGATCGGCGTGGCCGCGACTGTCACTGGCAGGGTGATGTCCGGAAGCTCGGCGTCGTTGCGTGTCGAGAACCGCGCGCTTCCTGCCTGCCCGATCAGGGCCCTCAGCGCCTGCGTCGTCGGCCCGCCCCGCGCGAACTCCAGCGGGCTATTCATCGGCCGCGCGACCTGCGGATTGTCGCTGACAACCTCCACAGTCACGCGGGCGCCGGCGTTGGATCCGTCGGGGATCCGCAGGTCCACGAACTGGATCCCCCCGTCCGGATAGGCCGTCAGGGAGGTTGGAGAGAACACGGGGGTCGGGCGGAAGGTGACGGAGAGCCTCGGCCGCAGAGAGGCTGTCTCCGTTTCACTGCCCCAGATGGACGTCTTCCCGCTGAAACTCTCGCCATCGCCGACGTTCCGTTTGGGCACTGCGAGTCCCGGGCTCGAGGTGTAGGTTTCGATCCGACCCGCGCCGTCACTCACGGTGATCCCCCAGGAGATCAAGACTGCATCCGATCCGAAACTTAGCCATTCGTCGGCGACGTCGAGGATCCAGTCGCCGTCCGCGCTCTGGCCGCAGAGTCCTCCTGTTCCTCCTCCGGTGCAGAGCGGTAGCGAAAAGCAGGATCCGTCGGGCCTCCAGGTGCCCGTCAGGGTGCCCGAGCCGCCAGAGAAATGGATGTCCGCGGTGGCGCCGTCGTCGAGCGTGACGTCCAGGTCGTCCGCGGTGGAGCCGTCGTTCGCGTCGCAGGATGGCACTCCGATGCGGTCGAGGAGGAGCGCGGTGTAGTCGCCGTGGCGGAGGGTGGCAACGAGCTCGCCCCGCTGGGGTGTGTTGATCATCAGCCTCACCGTGACCTTGGTGACGGTGTCGATCGTCGAGCCTTGGACGCGGATGATGTCCTGTGACGCTGGGACCGGGACGAAGATCCAGCCTCTGTTTGTGGACGGGTCTCTCGACCAGGTCTTCAGGCTCTCGGTGACGTCGACCGTGACCGCGCCCAAGGTGGGGCCGGTGTTCGCCTCGAGCCGGCTGGAGTAATCCACCCCCATGTTCGGCCCGGGCTCCGGGCCGAACGCCTGCCAGCTCACGGCGTCGTCCCACTCTACGAGCACCCGGTGCAGGTTGGCTGAATCGCCGAGGTACGGAGTGGTTGTCTGGAGAACCAAGCTGGCCGAGACGATCTCGGCAAGGGGAGGGACTTGGCCCGGCTGTTCGCCGAAAATGTCGCGGAACCGCAGGAGCCCCAAATTGTCCCCCCACCCGAACCGGTTGGACTTCGACCGCCTCGCGATCGTCCCGTATCCCCATGTATCCTCACCGTCCCACTCCCACCGCCGGTACCCCGCGTCGGTGACGAACTCGCTCTCCCTGTGCCCAGTCCCCATGAAGTTCGCGGGGATGGAGAGATGCAGATCGCACGTGCCGCCATAACCGTTGAGGCCCTGCTGGAAGACGACGGTTTCGTCCGCCCCGACAGCCGCGCCCAGGGTCAGGGGGAGACAGGAAAGGAGGGCGCAGAATCCCGAGCGGAGGGCCGCCAGAACCGCCCTCTCCAGCGCGCGCCGGGAGATGCGTCCCGCCCGTTCCTCATCCGGATCGACGAGCCGTCGGCCTTGAGGAGCCCGGCCGATTGCTGGAGCGGGGCCCGATCGGCCCGAGGGCGATGCCGGCTCGCACCGGGCCGGGATCGCGTCGACCGCATCAAGCCGCCGCGCGACACCGGCCGTGGACGACGATGGAACCATCCCTCCCGCGGCAGCCGAGCTCCAGCGGCGTATGGACGCAAACAGCACCCGGCCCCTGCCTTTCGAGGCCAACGTACGGTCATGTCGCAACTCGTTGGCTTCCATGCGAGTTATGTACGCCAAGCCCTCCATGAAGTCAACTCCGGAGTGCTCCCCCAAAAGTGCAGGGATTGCCGGCTCGCGCCCGGATCATGTGCCCTCGGCGGGGTGTCTTTGGGAGCTGGCGCGACGTCCCGCGAACCGCCTGCCTGAACTGGAGGGTGCGGTTCGTGTGAGAAGCGGCTGGCCTCCGCGCGGCGGACGGTAACGCGTGCGCGGAACCCACCGCCCGTGTCCAGCGATCCGAAATCCGCACGACAGTGTAGGCGGGTGTCGATCCGAGAGTCCGTCCCGGGCGGCACGACCAACCTTAGGGACTGCTCAGGCGATGGTCATCGCCCGGGCGCCCGTGATATATAGGCAGGCCGCGAACTCGGCTGTGGTGGACTCGGTCTGATGAGCCATACAAGCGCCGGCGGAGGATTCCGCGCGCCGGTGCCAGGTCGACGCCCGATGATCCTGATAGTCCTGACCCCGTCGTCCCCGCCATCCAGTCCGCCTGCATATGCAGGCCGAGACCGGACTTCATTCAGGGCCGCGGCCTTTGCGTCCTGTGGCCGGCGCGAGGTCTGGCCCCGCCGATTCAAGGGAAGGACAGGTCGGAGGACCTTTTGATGCCCGGCATCTCGGGAATCATCCAGGCCCACCCCGACGCCGAGGCGATGCGGCGGCACCTGCGCGCTTTCGCGGAGGTTCACGATCTCCCCGGAATCCCCTTCATCCGTGGCGAGTTCATTGACGATCACTGCGCCATCCTCAACCTGCAGATCCCGGCCTGTGCGCGTCATGGGCATCAGCCCGCTCGCGACCTTGCCGACGGGCGTGTCCTCTTTGTCGAGGGAGAGGTCTACGATCAGGACGCCTTGATGGAGCACCTCGACGATACGCGTCGTGCAGGAGTCGGTCGCGGTCTCGCCTGGTTGCTCCTGGCCTTGCACGGTCGGCCCGAGGGCTCCCTCCTCCCGTTTCTAAACGGACACTTCAACGTGGTCGTCTACACCCCCTCGCAGAACCGTCTGGAGATCTACAACGACTACCTGGCGCAGCGGCCGCTCTACTACGCGCACCGGGGACAGACGCTCCTGTTCGGATCCGAGAAGAAGGCACTGGTCATCGCCATGGAGACCGCTCCGCGGGTCGACCCACTGGGGGTCCTGGAACTGATTGCGTTCCGGCACAACCTTAACGACAGGACCGTCCTGGAAGGGGTCCGGGCGTTCCCGTGCGCCTCCCGTCTGGTCTACGAGCGCGGCCGCGTGGCCCTCGTGCCGTATGAAAGGCTTCGCTTTCAGGTCTCCGCCCGACGGCCGAGGATTGAGGCGGTTCTGGAGGAGTGGGCGGACGCCCTGCGTCGCGCGACGGCGCGGTCCATGGCCGGGAAACGAAGGGTTGTGCTGGCCCTGAGCGGGGGTCTGGACAGCCGGGCCGTGGCGTGCGCGATCCCACGGGAGTTCCGACCGATCGTCGCCCGCACGCGCGGCAATCCGAATTCTCTCGAGGTACGCTGTGCGGGGCGAGTCGCCACGGCTCTTGGTTTCAGTCATCTGGTCCAGCCGACCTCAGCCACCCGGTACTCCGACTGGATTCGACCGATCGTGTGGAGGACCGAATGCGGCGTGCCCTTCATCGGATGCATGTCCATCGTCGAGCATGGCGCGCTCCGGACGCACGGCGACTTTCTGATGGGTGGCCAGTTCGGAGACGCGAGTTCCGGGGGCCACATCAAGCCGTTCATGCTCCTGCCGCGGGCTCGCGAACGGTTCCGTGAAGTGGGCTATCGAGACCGCAAGAAGGTGGCGGACAGCGACCTGGCGGACATCTTTACCAGCGGGTTTTTGAGGCGTTACCTGCCTGACCTCCGGGAATCCTTCCGGACCTCGTTCGATGCCATTGACGAGGAAAGCAACATCGGCGCCTTCGAGATCTGGGGCATGACCCAGCGCCAGGTGCGCTACACACTGAATGCCGCGCCGGTCGATTCCCACCTCTTCGAGAGAGTGATGCCGTTCCTGGATCGCGAATACGTCTCATTCATCCTCCGACTGCCTGCCCGACTACGCATCGGGCAGTTGGCCTACATGGCGATGATCGAGCGTCTGGGACCTGAGCTCCGAGGGATACCCTACGCCAACACAGGGCGGATCATCCGCCGCACGGTCCTCGGGAACGGCGTACACATGGGACTGTACGCCGCGGAGTATGCCTGGGGGCTCGCGTGGCGGAGGCGGCGGCTTGGCCGAAGCCGGTCGGCGACGGCCCCCGACAGCACTGCCTCGGATGTCGCACGGGACGATGGACTCCGCGACCTCCTGACATCCTTCGTGCGCTCAGACTCCTGCGATCCGGAGATCTTCAACCGCGACGGCATCGTGGCCCTCCTCGAGGCTCAGGATGCCTCGAGGGCTGCTCGCTGGCTGGACCTGGCGACGATGGCCACGCTCGCCGTGGGCTTGGATTATTTCGTCGTGTCGCCCAGGAGGCGGTGCCCTGACGAGGCCATGCCGCTTTCCGATTGATCGGCCCGCGGCCATTCACGACATGCCGCGCCTTTTCCGTGCGCGGGTCCCAATTCAGAATCCGCGTCCGCCGGCGCAGGCCTCGCGTGGCCGTTCCCGGCCACCCGGGACGGCGCGCCGGACGCCTCGAGAGTCTGCCCGGACCCTAGACGGGCGTTGGAGCCCGCCTTCCGGGAGACCGAGGGCTCATCGAGCCGGACACGGACGGCCCACCGGTCGGCGGCCTGAACCCCCCCTCGGGCCCTTCAGCGTTCCCGCTCCATCGCCCGCGCGTAGGCGGCCAGCGTAGCGTGGACCATCGCCTCGCTGGTGAACTCCCGCTCTACGCGCCGGCGGGCCGCGGACCCTCGCGCCGCGCGCGCGGCGGGGTCCGCGAGCGCCGCCTCGAGGGCGACGCGCAACGCCTCCGGGTCGTCAGGATCCACCAGCCAGCCCTCCCGGCCGTCCTCGATCAACTCCGGGATCCCACCGACACGGGTGGCGACCACGGGAAGGCCGATGGCCATCGCCTCCAGAACCGCCATGGGCAGCACCTCGCTCAGCGACGGCAGCACCAGCAGGTCCGAGGCATACAGGACCGTCGCGATGTCGTCGCGGAAGCCCAGGAAGACAACCGTTCCCTCGAGCCCGAGCCGCCGACAGTCCGCCTCGAGCGCTCCGCGCAGCGGCCCCTCCCCGGCCACGAGGAGGACATCCGGTCGCGTGCGCAGGCCGGCAAGGGCGCGCAGGAGGACGGTGTGCCCCTTGACGGGAACGAGGCGGCCGACGTGCGCCACGATCCGCTCCTGGCACTGACGGCCGAGGACAGCGCGGGCCCGCAGGCGGCGATCTTCGGTCACCGGTTTCGGGAGAGGCACCCCGTTGTGGATCGTCAGGCACCGATCCTCCGGGAAGCCCCGCGCGAGGTAGCGCCTCCGCTCGCTTTCCGACACGGTTGTCAGGAGGCCGCCCGTCGTGCGCAGCACGCGCGCGGCCAGCGCGTGGGACGCGATCGTGCGCCTCGGGTCCCGGCTGTGGATCGTCAGCACGAGCCCCGGCCGCGGCTTGAGGCCCGCGCGGGCCAGTGCGGCCGCCACCGCACTCCGCAGACCCTCGGCGTGCAGCACCTGCACGC
>JACQRS010000322.1 GCA_016206385.1 Candidatus Rokuibacteriota bacterium
GACACGTGTAGGGACGGCGCTCGTCCGCCGCGCCGACGCACCGCCCGAGGACTTACCGGTGCGCGCCTGGTACAACCCCGACCTGGTCAGCGCCATCTTCATCGTGCCCGGGCTCATCGGCGCCATGCTGATGCAGACCACGATCGCCACGATGGCGGTCACCGTGGTGCGGGAGCGGGAGAAGGGGACGCTGGAGGCGCTGATCGTGAGCCCGATCCGGCGGTGGGAGCTGATGCTGGGGAAGATCATCCCGAACCTGCTGGTGGCCTATGGCCAAATGACCATGGCGCTCCTGGTGGCGTACTTTGTGTTCGACGTGCCGATCCGGGGAAGCCTGCCCCTGCTCTACGCGCTTTCGCTGCTCTTCATGTGGGGGTCGCTCGGGATCGGCATCTACGTTTCCACCGCGGCGCGGACCGTGCCCCAAGCCATGCAGCTCTCCTTTCTCACGTTCCTGCCCTCCATCTACCTCTCGGGCCTCCTCTTCCCGATCGAGGGAATGCCGGAGGCCGCCCAGTATCTGGCGGCGGTGATTCCGCTGACGTACTACCTCAGGATCGTCCGGGGCATCGTGCTCAAGGGAGTGGGGCTCGACCACCTCTGGCCCAACGTGCTGCCCCTCTTGGCCTTCGGGGCGGTCATCTTCACCCTCGCGGTGCTCCGGTTCAGGAAGTCGTTGGATTGAAATGAGGCGCTTGGCGGTCCGGTCGTTCTGTGCCATCGTGACGCTCCTCGAGCTGCTGATGGTGGCGACTCCGTTGGGCGGCGAGGAGATCCTCCAGCCTCCGATCATTCGGATCGGTGAGTGGTGGGAATTCCGGAATTCACGCGAAAGCTGGCGCGTTACCGTCGAGGCGATCGACGGGGACCTCTACATCCTGTCGGATTCCAGAGATCCAAACAGGATGTACTACATGGATCGCAACCTGAGAATCGTGAAGCGGGTCGACAAGTCAGGCCTCGAAACCCAGTACGCCGCCCCTCCGTACCTCAAGTTCCCACTCGACCCGAACATCTCGTGGCAGGTCACGACTGTGAGCGATCGCCTGGGGGGCGAAGTCGTATACTCGTTCACGGCGAAAGGATGGGAAGAAGTGGATATCGGGGAGCGGGCGATCAGGGCGCTGAGAATCGATGTCGCAGAAACAATCCGTCGCGGCGGTGTGGCCGAACCGGGGGCGACGGAGGTCGTGTGGTACTCTCCCGAGGCGAAGCAGATCGTGCTTCATGTCTGTGATTGCAACGGTCGGCCCGAGTGGGTCCTCGTGAACTGGGGAGGGCCGGAGGACTCCCCATTCCGGCGCGGCCGGTGATGCGGCGGCTCGCGATTGCCCTGGCGCTGCTTCTGCTCACGCCGGTCTTCGCGGGGACCGCGCCGCTCGACGCCTACCGTGAGGTGCTGCCGAACGGCATCGTCCTCCTGATTGCCGAGCGCCCGAGTATCCCCATCGTGATCGTTCGGGCGTACGCGCGGGCGGGTTCCGTGTTCGATCCTCCGGCGCATCCCGGGCTGGCGAACCTGACCGCCGGGCTCCTGACGCGGGGAACGGCCAAGCGCTCGGGTCCCGATCTCGACGAGGCCATCGAATTTGTCGGCGGGAGCCTGGGTGCTTCGGCCGGGCGTGACGGCGTGACGGTTTCCCTGGACGTGCTCAAACGGGATCTCCCGTTAGGGCTGGACCTCCTCGCGGAAGTCCTTCTCGAGCCGACCTTCCCGGAGGCGGAGCTTGAGCGGACGGTCAAGGAAATCCAGGCTTCCCTTCGGCGCTCGGAGAACGATCCGACCCACGTGGCGGCACGGACGCTCACCCCGCTCCTCTACCCCGGCCACGCCTACGGCCATCCCGTGGCGGGAACCGAGGCGTCGGTAGGCGCGCTGACGCGCGCGCAGGTGGTGGACTTCTACCGGCGGCACTACGGGCCCGAGGGGTCCATCATCGCCGTGGTGGGAGACGTCAGGCGCGATGACATCGTGAGGGAGTTTTCTCGCCGGCTGGGGCACTGGACGCCCTCCGCTCAGGCTCCACGGGGCGTGCCGCCGGTTCGCTCCGACCCGCCGGCGGTCGCGCGCGCGGTCACGCGCGAGCTGACGCAGGCGACCGTCTATCTGGGACGGCCGGTGGTCCGACAGGATCACCCCGACTACTACCCGCTCCAGATCGCCAGCTACATCCTCGGGGGAGGCTCGGCATCGCGGCTCTACAGCAAGGTGCGCGAGGAGGCCGGGCTCGCCTACTGGGTCGGGAGCCACGTCGCTGGGGGGCGGTACGGCGCCGCGTTCGTCGTGAGCCTCCAGAGCCGAACCGACGGCGCTGGCGAAGCCCTGCGCCTCGTCAGGACGGAGCTGGGGCGGATGGGCAGGGAGCCGGTGTCGGACCAGGAGCTGGGGCTCGCCAAGGCGTACCTAATCGGAAGCTTTCCGCTGCGGATGGACACCTCCTCCGAGCTGGCGAACCTCCTCGTCACGGTGGAGGAGCTGGGACTGGGGCTCGATCACCCCGATCGCTTCAAAGAGCGTGTCGGGAAGGTCACTGCCGCCGATGTCCTGCGCGTGGCCAGAACCTACCTGGACCCCGCCGCCTTCTCCACCGTCACCGTGGGAAAGGTGGGTCCCGCGGAGAAGAGCCCCTAACCTGTTCGAGCGAGGGCTTTGCCCGCCCAACCGTGGGGGAGGTTCGGAAGGGGGGCAGCGCCCCCCTCCGAGTTCATTCGCGTGGTACAATTCGGTCCCCATGGGCGGGAGGCTTGTCGGCCTCGGATTCTTCCTCGCGTGCGTCCTGGGGAGTGTTCCGCTCTCGGCGGCGTCCTTCTCGCTCACCGCCGAGGAGACC
>JACQRS010000323.1 GCA_016206385.1 Candidatus Rokuibacteriota bacterium
CCTCAGAAGGATCTCGAGGGCTTCATCGAACCGTTCACGCTTCTCTTCCGGGCTGATCCCGAACCCCTCGAACTCGTGCTTCAGGTAGCCTGAGCCGACCCCGAGGTCGAGGCGGCCGTTGGAGAGGACATCCACCATCGCATAGTCCTCCGCCACCCGCAGCGGGTTGTCGAAGGGCAGGACGACCACCGCTGACCCGAGACGGATGGTCCGCGTCCGTTGGGCCGCTGCCGCCAGCCAGACCGGCGGGCGCGGGATCCCGCCGTACTCGTGGAAGTGGTGCTCGGCGATCCAGAAGGACTCAAACCCCAGCTCCTCCGCCGCCTCCACCTGCTCCAAGAGCTCGGCGTAGAACTGGCCGCTGGTCCGGGGCAGCTCCTTCGGGTAGTGATCCACAACGGAGAAGATCCCGAATTTCACGCTGCCCCCTACTGAGCCCAGTTGGTGGCGTAGGCGGGATCCTCGGCCTTCTCCGCCTCGGCGCTCAGCCTGAGCGGCCGCGTGGTCTCCACGAGCACCGCGACCTCGTTGGTCGCCTGGCGTTGCCGGATCGTCTCAAAGGCCTTCGGATGGGGGCCATGATGGATCCCCTGCGGGTGCAGCGTGAACGCCCCCGGGCCGATGCCGTGGCGGCTCATGAATTCCCCGGCGTGGTAGAAGAGCAGCTCGTCGTAGTCGATGTTGCGATGGTAGAAGGGCAGCCGCTGCGACTCCGCGTCCGACTCGAAGGGACGCGGCGCGAAGGTGCAGATCGTGCAGGGATCCGCGGAGAAGGTGGCGTGGACCGTGGGCGGCATGTGGTAGCGGGCGCTCACCACGGGGCGGAGGTCGCGCACGTTGAACCGGACCGGCATGAGTTCACCCTTCCACCCCACGACGTCAAGGGGATGGAAGCGGTAAAAGAACGAGGTGAGCTGGCGCTCGCGTCTGACTCGCACCTCCCACTCCCCATCGGACTCGGCATGGGGTGCAGGGTCCGGCGTCTCGAGCATCGCCGGGTCGATGAAGGCGTGCTGGCCCATGAGGCCCCGGTCAGGGAGGACAAACTCGCGGGTCTCCACGATGAGCAAGAAGTTCTCGCTGACCTCCGGAACCACCCGGTATGTGGTCCCCTTGGGGATCCAGAGGTAGTCGCCCGGCTCGTAGGCCAGCGGGCCATAATCGGTCTCGTAGCGTCCCAGCCCCCGATGGACGAAGTGGACCTCGTCGCCATCGCCGTTTCTAAAGTAGAAGGGCATCGCCTGGCTCCGGCGGGAGATGCTGACCACCGCGTCGTCATTTTCGAAGAGCGCCGTCGGCGCGGCTGTCGAGTCCATGAGGTCCGCCGGCACGACCCGCTCGCCCAGGATCAGGCGCGGGCGGAGCGGTCCCTCGACCCTGACCCATGCCGTCGGGGGATGGAGGTGGTAGAGGTGCGAGGTCCGCCCGAAGAAGCCGCGCCGGGCGTGCTCCTCCTCGTAGGTTCCAGGCGGGATCCCCACATGGGCCTGTTTGGTGACGTGACCTTTGATCTGCGGAAACATGTCGTCCTCCTGACCGGCAGGCGTCGTTATCGGGGCTTGAGCTCGACGCGATAGCCGTCGAGGTCGCGGATATAGATAGATGGACCCTGGCCGAAGGCTCCCCGGCGCTCCACGACCTCCCCTTCCACGGCCACACCCCTGGCGCGGAGCGCGTCAGCCACCTTTCCCAAATCGTCGCAGCGGATTGAGAGGCAGAGGTGATCCATCCCCGTCTCGGGGCTCAGCGGTGGAGCCTGGGGGTCCAGGGGAAGCAGGTCGATCAGCGCCTGGCCGAAGCGGAGCTGGACCAGGGAGAATTTCGGATTGATATGATCGAGCGTGGCCCCGAGAAGGTCACAGTAGAAGCGCCGGGAGGCTTCCTGATCCCGAACGCGGAGCACCACATGGTCCAGGCCCAAGGGCTCGAAGAGTCTGTCCATGGTTCACCTCCTGGACATCGCATGGAGCGTGTCCCAGTAGAGCTTCTCGTAACCCTGCAACAGCCGCGCCGCGCGCTTGATCAGGCGTGGGTCGGCGCCGCGGGCGAGCCCGGCGTCCACCACCGCCAGGGCTCCGGGCTCGAACTCGGCCGGAGGGTTGGCGAAGAGATCAAAGAACTCAGCGGCCTGGGCGGTCAGCCCGTACCGGCTTCGGAGCGCCTGGCTCATCCGGCCGCAGTTGGCTCCCCAGGCCGAGAAGTTCACGAGGAAGCCGGCGGCCACCTCGGCGTCAGAGCCGTAGAGGGCGAGCCAGGCCATCGAGGCTGGGTAGGCCTGGGCGCCGGCAGCGGGCTCGTAGGTCTCGAGTTGCGCGTCGTCCATGCCGAGGGCGCGGGCGAACACCCGGAGCGCCTCCAGCGCCGCAGCCTCGCCGCCCAGCACCGCCTGGAAGAACGGCCCGCTCGCGGTGGCGCCAAAGCGGTTCACCAGGAGCGCGACGCTCCGGAGGTCGCTCCGGATGATGTGGTACTGCTCGCCGGCAAAGAGCTTGAGGTCCTCCCGGCGCACCCGCCCCGCCTCCAGGTCAGCCAGGTAGGGATGGCTGAGGATCTCCCGCTCCACCCCCTCCAGCTCCCGCCTGATCTGCCCGATCAACCCCCCGGCGTCGGCCATCCCGCTCGGCTCCACGGCCTGACGTTCAGGACTGCCTCGTGCTTTGCGATCTCGTCCAAGACCTGCTTGGTCGAGACCACTCGCGCGTAAGCCCGGCGTAGGATGTCAAGCGCGGCCTGCTGGATCTCGGGCCAGATGGTGGCAACGGCGTCCTCGACCACCACGCACCTGTACTCGCGATTGAACGCCCCGACCACGCTGGCCAGGACGCAGATGTCGGTCATGGTGCCGGTGAAAACCAGCGACGCGACGCCGCGCGCCCTCAGGGTCCCGTCCAGCGGCGTGCCGGTGAAGGCGTCATACCAGTGCTTGGTGATCACCAGCTCGTCTGGCAGCGGCCTGAGCTCGGGGACGATGTTGACGCTCTCCTCGCCTTCCAGGCAGGAGCTGGAGGGACGGCCGAAGCCTCTCGGCGCGCCGGGCTCGGCTCGCCGGTGCTCCGGGTGCAGCTCCCCGACCAGCAGCGGAACGCTCTCCGAGTAGACGAACCGGGTGAACGCGACGGGCAGGCACCGCTCCCTGAAGAGCGCGAGGAGCGTCTGGACCTGCGGGATGACCTGCCGTGCGGGAGGAACTTCCATGGCCTCGCCGGGCTCCAGGAACCCCTTCTGCATGTCCACGACGAGCAAGGCGGTCCGGCCCGGCTCAAGCTTCAACACGCGCTCGAAGGTCTCGCTGCGGTCCACGGCCATCTCCGCCGCTCAGAAAACGCGAAGCAAGCTTAGCCCGCCGATCGGGAGGGGTCAAGGCGCCATCCGGACACTGCCCTCATGGCCGGTCCCTCAGCCCTTCGACGAACACGAGAGCGAGCCCCGCCAGCATCGTGGTGACGTTGAGCGCCACCGAGAAGAAGTGAAGCCGGGCAAACGCCAGGGGCTGGCCGGTCGGCGCCTGCCTGAGCGCCTCGAGCTGGGGAAGCAGCACAAACATGGCGAACCCGCTCATCCCCAGCATCAGGAGCAGGAGCACCAGCGCGCTCCAGGGGCTCTCCCGGCCGGACAAGAGCCGTCCGACCACGCCGACCAAGCCTAGCGTTCCTAGTCCGATCCCGAAGAGATAATACCTGGGGAAGACCGTCCTCACCAGCCTGCCCGCGCTTTCCCGGTCCAGGACTGAAAAGGCTGCCGGAGCGACAAAGCCGGAGAAGAAGGCCATCGAGCCAAGCCAGATCGAGATCGAGACAATTGTCAACAGTTTCAAGAAGTTCACTTGAGCTTCCTGGGAGACTCCTTGAGGAAGTCGACCAGCAGCCGGTTCACCCGCGCCGGCGCCTCCTGCTGCACCCAGTGGCTCACTCCCGGCAGGTACACGAGCCTAAACGGGCCCGAGAAGTGACGGCGCGTGCCCCGAGTCAGCTCCTGACCCAGAAAGTGGTCCCGGGTTCCCCAGATCACCAGTGTGGGGGCGGAGATCTTCGGGTACTCCCTGACCAGCGGAAGCCCCCGGCGGAACATGGCCCGGTACCAGTTGATGGCCCCGGTGAGCGCCCCCGGCTTTGCCATGGCCTCGACATATGCCCTCAGCACCTTGGCCGTGAAGGTTCCCTTTCTGGAGCTGGCGTAGGCGAACCGCTTGAGGAACCGGAAGTCGTTGGCCGAGAGCAGCTCCTCCGGGGTCTCGGGGAGCTGGAAGAAAAACATATACCAGCTCTTCCTGAGCTGTTCCAGGTTGCCTTCCCTGAGGGCGCCGCTGAACGCGGCCGGATGGGGGCAGTTCAGGACGACCAGCCGATCAGTCATTTCCGGGTGGAGCATGGCGAAGGCATAGGCAGCGGCGCCGCCCCAGTCGTGGCCAACCACCGCTGCGCGCTCATGGCCCAGGGTGCGGATCAGCCCGGCCACGTCCTCCACGACGAAGCCCATCCGGTACGCCTCGACTCCCACCGGCTTGTCAGAATCGTTGAAGCCGCGCAGATCCGGGGCAACGACGCTGAAGCCGGCGCGCGCCAGCGCGCGGATCTGGTGGCGCCAGGAGTACCAGAATTCGGGAAAGCCGTGGAGCAGCACGACCAGCGGCCCTTCCCCCGCCGTCACGCAGTGAAAGCGGAGGCCGTTAGCATCGACGAAGCGGTGCTCCCAGGGCTCAGCGGGTCCTGTCCCGCCGATCACCCCGGCTGTGCTCGCCCCTACCCGACCCGCCCTCCCGGCTGCGCGCCGGGTACCCGCGCCGAAGGCGTGGGTGGGGCCCCATCGCCGTGCCACCCGCTGAGCCCTCATGTCGTTAAATCACGCCTCCGGCTTTGAGCTGCTCCAGCTCCTCCCGGCTGAGCCCGAGCCGTCCCATGTAGATCTCCTCGTTGTGCTCGCCGATCCTGACCGGCCCCAAGCGGTCGATCCGGCCGGGCGTCCGGGAGAGCTTGGGTACCACACCGACCATGTGGAGGAGCCCGCCGAGCGGGTTCGCCAGCGCCACGATGTTCTCCCGCGCCTTCAGGTGAGGATCCTCGAAGAGATCCCTCACGCTGTTGACCAGCGAGCACGGGACCTCAGCGGCCTCGAGCCGAGTCAGCACCGCTCGGGCCTCCTGACTCCCCACCCATTCCTCCACTAGCCGCTCCAGCTCTTCACGCTGCCGGAGCCGGTCAGCCATGGTGAGATAGCGCTCCCGGAGCTCCTCGCGCCCCATAGCCCGGAGAAGGCGGTGAAACATCCTGTCGTTGGTACAGGCGATGGCGATCCACCGGCCGTCGCGCGCCCGGTAGTGGTCGTGGGGGACGACGTACTCCGTTCCCGAGCCGATCCGTTCGCGGACGTGCCCGGTGGCGCCGTACACCGGGATCAGCTCGTCCAGCATCCTCAGGATCGGCTCGTAGAGCCCGACGTCAACCACCTGCCCCTCGCCGGTCAGCTGGCGGTGGTGAAGCGCCACGAGCCCCCCAAATGCCCCCATCACGCCCGCGAGGTAGTCAGGGATCGTAGGGGTCCCGGGAGTGACCGGAGGGCGATCCGGGTAGCCCGAGAGGTAGCTGATCCCGCTGACCGCGGCCGCGATCCGGCCGAAGCTCGGACGCTCGCGGTAGGGACCGGTCTGGCCGAAGGCGGAAATCCTGACCATGATGAGGCCGGGATTGATCGCCTTCAAGGCCTCGTACCCGAGGCTCCACCGCTCCAGGGTGCCGGGCCTGAAGTTCTCGGTCACGATGTCGATCCGCTCGGCGAGCCGTCTGATGAGGCCCTGCCCCTCAGGCGTGCGGAGGTTACAGGTGATGGACTTCTTGTTCCGCGCCTCGCTGAGCCACCAGAGCGAGGTGCCGTCCACCTGTCGCCCCAGCCGGCGCAGGTCGTCGCCCACCCCCGGCTGTTCGACCTTGATCACCTCGGCCCCGAACTCCCCCAGGAGGGTGGCGCAGACCGGCGCCGCCACGAAGGTGGCCAGGTCGAGCACGGTCAGTCCGTCGAGCGCTCGGGTCACGACGCAGATCGAAGTGGGTGGGCGGTTATCGTTTCGGGGGCGGCCCGCCCGCGCCGCGCGTTGAGAGAAATTGGGCTTCGTCGTAGGACTCGGCGGCCAGCTCGGGAAGCCCGGCGTTCGCGTACAGGTTCCCGAGGAGCTGGTGTAGGGTCGGCTCATCGGGGTCCTTGGCGAGCGCGGCGACCAGGGCGAGGCGGGCGTCGTGAAGGAGCCCGCGGTTCGCCAGCAAGCCGACCCGGGCTGTGACGAGGGTGTTGGGCGGAACCAGCGGTGCGAGCTCCTGCTCCAGCACCAGCAGCTCCCGCTGCACCGCCTCGGCGCGCTGGGTATCGAGCACCTCGAACCACGCCTCCTGCGGCGGATGACTTCCGGCGAGAACCTGGAACGTGTAACGCGTCCCGGGCGCGAGCGGCGGAGCGTTGGGCGGATAGTCGAGCTTGGCCCCGGTCAGGTTCTTGACCTCGTGCACCACCCCGCTGGGGCCGAGAATCCTCAGCGTGTAGCGGGAGAACCGGCTCCCCAGCCATTCGAAGCTGAGCGGCCCCGGCAGAACGAGGCCGTTGCGCGGCGCCAGGATGACCGGTGGCTTCGGCCCGCCCCGCGTTGCCAGCACCGCCTGCGGCACCTCCTTGGCTCCAGAGGACAGGAAGTTGAGGCTGGCGGCCAGGAGCGTCCTCGCCTTCTGAACCTTGCCTTCCTCAGCGCGAGGGGCGGGAACCGCAAAGGGCGAGCTCGCTACGTCCACCTTGACACTCCCCCGCCCGCCGCTCAGCAGGATGACGACGGACGCGTTCTCGCTCACGCGCACCGCGTCGCCTGCCCGGAGCGCCATAAGCGGCCCGGCCCGGCGCCACTCCGAAGCTCCGGCGGCCTTGACCTCCACGCGGCCGCGTCCGGGCTTGATCTCGGTGATCACGCCGGCCGTCTCGCCCCCCTGGCCGAGCCCAGGCCACGGGCTCAGCGGAATCGCGAGCACGACAGCCAGGGACACCCACACCACCTTCCGCCGGTTCATGCCCAGCATCGCCCACCTCCGGCCGCACGTGTTTCCGGACTGGCTCATCGCGCCGCCTCACCGCCGCCGCCATCGCCGACGAGCGCAAACGGGGCCCAGAAGATCGGGTGCGCATAGCTGAAGATCACCCGGTTGGTCTTGGGATCCATGCGCCCGCCCTGGGCGATCAACCAGTTCATCGTTTGCTGCAACGCCCTGGCCCGGGTCAGGCCCGGGGAGGCCGCCTGCCGCCGGAACAGGTCGGTGGTCAATGCGCGTGCCGACGTGGTCTCCACCGGCCAGTTGCTCACCAGGAGCGCCCGCACGCCGGCGTAGAAAAACGCCCGCCCCAGCCCCGACACCGCCTCGGCGCCGGCTCCCTTGCCGCTCGCCGTGTTGCACGCGGAAAGTACCACCCAGTCCGCATTGAGTCGCAGGCCGAGGATCTCTTCCATGGTCAGGAGCCCGTCCCCTTCCACCTGGGCCACCTCCGGCGCCGACAGCGCCAGCGCGGGCTGGGTCAGGCCATCCAGCTCGCCCGGCACGAGGCCGTGGGTGGCGAAGGCGACCACCCGGTAGCTGGCCAGCTCCAGGCTTTTGACGGCGCGCTCGTTGGCCCGGGCTCCCAGAAAAACCTCCTGCGTCGGATCCGCGTTCATCGCCGCCGCCATGCTCAGGATCTCCTCCGCGGTCTCCGGCAGCCGCGGTAGCATCGCAAGCTGGCTGCTGTCGGCACCCTGGGTCCCTGGCGAGCTGCGGAGGGTAACGGGCAGGCTCCGCGTCGCGAGCCCGGCCACCTCCGGCGGTGCGCTCCGTCGCGCCGCGCGTCTGGCCTGCTCCTGGCTGAAGTAAGGATCCCCGAAGCCGACGAAGGGCCGCCGGCTCCGATCCCCCGCCGGCAGCGCCCTCAGCGTGGCGAGCGCCGTCACCGACGGCAGCATCGTTACCGCGTGGCTCCTGATGAGCCACGGGACGGCGCGGTACCCGGCAAAGATCGGCTCCTCCTCTCGCCCCGGCGCGGTTGGTTCTGTGGGGAGAAGCGAAAATGGCAGTTGGCCAAGCGGCCCGTGAGGCACGACGAGCAGGCTCTCGGCCAGGCGCCAGCCTTCCCTGACCGGCTCCAGCAGCGCGCTGTACAGGCGATGCGCCGTCACGAGGTCGAACTCGGGAATGTCGCCCAGGGTCTTCGCGCTGGGATCGAGAGCTTTGCGCAGCGTGGCAACAGCCCCCTCCAGGGCGCTCTGGCCCATGGGGGCGGCGGCAAACGCCACCCTGCCGGTGTGCGGGATCGCCCAGACATAGGTGCGCTCCTCCGCCACATACATGGCGATCAGCGCCTCACCCGGCCTGAGCTTGGCCCGCGCCTGCTCCACCGTCACCGGGGGCGGATTGATCAGTTCGGCGTAGGCGGGAAACTCCTTCGCGATCTGTTCCGTCAGGGCCTGGCGCGCCCGACGCAGCGCCTCGGCCCCGGCGCGCAGGCTCGCCACCACCCTGGCGTCCTGCTGATCCGTGGGCTTGGCGAGCTGGTTGGCGAGGGCGTCGTAGAGCGCGCTGACCTGCTTCTTGGCATCCTGCTCCCTGCGGACCAGGTCGGCCAGCGCGGGGACCTTGGCGGCGGCACGCGCCGCACTGGCATCCAGCGCCCGCTGCACCGCTCGGCCCCGGGCGGCTTCGGCGAGCCGGAAGGCCTCCGCTGCCGCGTCGATGCCGGCGTCGCGCTCGAGGGGCGTCCCACGGATGTCTGACATCAGCCCGATGCAGGCCGACAGGATGATCCGCCGGAGGTACTCCTGGGCGGTCCGGCTCGTCGTCTCCTCATCGATCTCGGACGAGTGGCCCAGCAGGAGGCGCGTGGCCTCCACACACTCCTTGACCGCGCGATGGCGGTCGCCCTTTGCCGCGTAGGCTACCCCGAGAAGACCGCGGATCTGAGCCGGGCTGGCGTACTTCTCGCCCAGCCGCTCACTTCGCTCCAGCGCGACCCGCAGTAGCTCCAGCGCCCGATCGGCGTTTCCGGTGTTCAGCAACGCCACGGCCCAGCCGAAATCCCCGGCCAGGTACTGCTGGTAGGCTTCGGGATCCCCGCGCATCCCCGCGCGGATCGCTTCGTACTCGGCCAGCGCCTCCCGCCAGCGGTTCTGAGTGACCAGGGACGCGCCGAGCCAGGTGCGCGCCACGGCCAGCAAAAGGGAGTCCGGTGAGGCCCCGATCTTCTGGTAGATGTCGATCCCGGCCCGGGCCAGGGTCTCGGCCTCGGCGAACCGCCCCTGCTCGAAGATCACCTGCGTCAGGGTGTTCAGGATGTTCGCGGTGTGCGGGGAGTAGCGCCCGCGCTTCTCCAGGGCCCGGAGCAGGGCGCTGCGCGCTTCGCCTTCCGCCTCGATGAGCCGCTCCTGGCGGACGAGCACCTCGGCCAGGCGGCCGGTCAGGTAATCCCGCCAGACGGCAAAGTCCGGCGCCGCGGCCAGCTCAGCGA
>JACQRS010000342.1 GCA_016206385.1 Candidatus Rokuibacteriota bacterium
CTCCAGGTCGCCCTTGAGCCGGGCGCATTCCTCCGGTTTCTGGAGCGCTTCCGGAGCCTGCCCAATGATTCGGTGAAACGAGCCCTCGAAGAAGTGTTCTCTCCTGGAGGATGGTTTCAAGATCTCGGTTCCCTGATCAGAAACGGCAGGGCTCTCGAAATCCTTGCCCCGGCAGCCCCGTCAGCGGCTCTTCAATGCCTCGAGCGGGTCCTGAACGGGGTGCCCGCCGAAGCATTGGCGACTCAGATTACCGGTGATGCCAGGCGAGCGCTGGTCTGGACGCTGGAAGACCTGGCGCTTCGGTCCAAGACCTTTGAGGGCGCGACTGGGCGGTTGCTGGCCCTGGCCGAAGCCGAAAATGAAAAATGGGGCAATAACGCCACCGGCGCCTTCGTCTCCCTCTTCCATTGGCAGCATCCCGAGGTCACTGCCCCTCTCTCCCGACGGCTTGGAGTGCTCCAGGACGGGGCGAAGGCTGTGTCGTCGTTTCGGCGAATGATTGTCGCGACAGCGTGCGGCGAGGCATTTAAGGAACATGGCGGATTTCACCTCCACCATCCCAAGGGCCCAGAAGTTCCGGAGCCGCCGTCCCGTCCAGAGACATGGGACGAGGTGAGAACGTACGCGGCTGGAATCCTCGACCTCCTCTTCGCGTTCTTCCGGGATTCCGATCTCGGCGTAAAGGATGCCGCGGTGGGATCGTTCCTGGCAAGTTTCCGTCCCTTCATGCGATTCTCGCTGACCGGGGACGAGCTTCACGAGCTGGGAAGACGGACCTTTAAGACCCTTGAGGAGATCGGGCGGGCAGCGCAGCGCGCCTCTCTTCGGACAAGGGTGGTGAGCAAGCTTGAGCTGACCCTTGACGGTCTCGCGGAGAGGGAGAGGACCGAGACATCCGGCGCCCTCCAGGAGGCGATTCACCGGGCAAAAGATCTCTTGGAGGGGCTGACCGGCGAGACGTTTCAGGACCGGCTCTGGCGATGGATCGGCCCCCCCAGTTGGGGCCTGGAGGCGCGCGCGGATGAAGCGCCGACTCGCGAGTCAATACGAAATATCGCGCAGGAGCTGGCCAAAGACCCTGGCCTTTTTGAGCACCATCTTGAGTGGCTCGTCAGTCAGGAGGCCCAGGAGCGCATCCCTCTGTTCACGCTCCTCGGCCAGGAGGACAGAGGTAGCCGGATTCTTGAGATGATGCTGGCCCGGTCCGGCGGACCCCGCTGGTCGGAGGCCTTCGGCGCCTACGTGGCCGGCTGGCACGAGGTCCAGCCGGACCGGGCGGAAAGCGCTCTCGATCGTCTCCCGGAGACGTCCCAGTTTCTGTCGGGAATCCTCATGGCGGCTTGTTGGCTGCCCCCGTCGCCTCAAACGGCCGAGCGCCTGGTGCGGCTGGCGTCGGATGCGAAGACCCGGACGCCCGAGGTTGTGGGGGAGATTGCCCGCTCAGCCCCGTGGAGAGCGCTCAGCGCCGCCCTGGCCGAGCAATTGCTGAAAGCCCTGGATGACGGGAGCGCGGAGGTCCGCGCGCAGCTCCTCTTGCCTCTGTTGATGCGCACCCGTCCTGACGCTGAGATGACCCCTTCCCTGAGAACTCTTGCCTGGTTTTTCCTCGCCTCGACATCGGCGGCCAGGCATGACTGGGATTTCCTGGCCGCCCGGCTGGGCCGGGAGGAGCCGGGACGATTGCTCGGGCTCATTGAAGAGAAGCTGGCAGGGCAGGGGCTGACAGACCGACAGGACCCGCCCCATTCGGCGCTCCCAATGGCATGGGGGGTGCTCAAGAATCGGGATCGCCCGGGGCTCATCCGTATGCTCCTCCGGCGGGCCGTGACTCCGGAGGCGTCTCACTGGATCGGTTGGGAGCTCTCGCAGGATATGGACCCCGGGCAGGATCGTGACCTCCTGCTCGACTTTGCCCGTGAGGTGGGGGTGGCCGGGGCGCGCCTGATCGCCCGCCACCTGGAGGCTGACAAGCCGGGCTTCTGGGAGCTGGCCCGCGATCTCATCGCCGGCTGGGACGATGAGGAGGTCAGACAGGGATTGTCGGCTCCGCTCCTGTCGGGGGAGTGGTCGGGAAGCGCGGTTCAGATGGTCACGGCGAGGATTGAACAGGCGAAGGTCCTTTTGAATGATCCAGATCCGAAGGTTGCTGCATGGGCTCAGGAGGCGGTGACGATTCTCGAGGAGTGGCGGCGCCGGGCAGGACGAGAGGACCGGGAAAAGTGGATCTGGGACCTTCCGATTCAACGCCGCGAGCTGGAGGCCATGCTCCGGAAGGAGGGGAGCCCGGAGCGGCTCTGGGCGATCGGCCGCCTCTTGAAGTATGCGCCGAGAGAGCGGGATTTGGAGCTCCTGACCCCCCGCGAGATCCTCGAGGCGCTCCCCAGGCTGAGCCACCTTGACGAACACACCCGCGAGACGTGGGA
>JACQRS010000336.1 GCA_016206385.1 Candidatus Rokuibacteriota bacterium
CGGCTACCTCTCCACCTCCCGGGGTGTGCCGACCCACGCCGTCTTCGGCATGAGCACGATGCTCTGGAAGCTTCTCCGAGAGGAGGAGCCCGACTACATCGCGGTCGCGTGGGACGCGCCGGGTCCGACCTTCAGGCATGCGGCCTTTGAAGCCTACAAGGAGACCCGCCCCGGGATGCCCGCGGACCTGGCTGTCCAGATCCCGAACGTGAAGGCCCTCATCGAGGCGTTCAGGATGCCGTTCCTCGAGGTCCCCGGCTACGAGGCCGACGACATCCTGGGCACGCTCGTGGCGAAGGCGCGCGACCTACCGGTGGAGCTGGTCCTGGTGACGGCGGACAAAGACACCCTCCAGCTCGTGGGGCCCACGGTCCGGGTCTTTTCGGTGATCGGCCGCACCGGCGAGCGCGTGGTGTTCGACGAGGCCAAGGTGAGGGAGCGCTGGGGCGTGGCACCCGAGCAGATGCCTGACCTCCTCGCCCTCATGGGGGACCAGATCGACAACATCCCGGGCGTGCCCGGCGTGGGCGAGACCACGGCGCGCAAGCTCCTGGCCCAGTTCGGAAGCCTGGAGCGGATCTACGAGAACCTCCCCCTGGTGAGCGGGACCAAGCTTCGGGAGGCGCTGGCCACCAGCCGGAAGCAGGCGCTTTTGTCCAGGGAGCTGGCCACGATCAACCGGCGGGTTCCTATCGGGTTTCAGCTTGACAGCTTCAAACGCCAGGAGCCTGACTGGGCTCGGCTCCGCGGCATCTGGACCGAGCTGGAGTTCTCGAGCCTCCTGCGCCAGCTTCCCAGGCCCACGGTCCAGGTGGCAGCGGAGCCGGCGCGCGTCCTTTCAGATGGGGCGGCGGTCGCCGATTACCTCAAGCCCCTTCCGGCGGAGGCCCCGCTGGCGCTCGAGTGGGTGAGAGAGGGGCGCGCGCCTGAGCCCGTGATCCGCGGCGTCGGCCTCTATCACCCCGACATCGGCCCCGCTTTTTTCCCCATCAACGATCGGCCACCCGACCTGGGGGACCGTCGGCTCATCGGCCACGACGTGAAGTTCCCGGTCCAGTGGCGGCTCCGGCGCCAGTTCCCGCTGCCGCGTGTCGAGGATTCGGCGCTGGTCGCCTATCTCCTGAACTCCGAGCGAATGAGCTACCAGCTCGAAGAGATCTGCATCGAGAGCTTTGGCGAGGGGCCGGGGCCGGCCCCTGCCGATGGGGCTCCGCTGGACGAGTGCGCGGCGCAGGTGAGCGAACGCGCCCGATGGGTCTGGCGCTACTGGTCCCATGCATCCCCGCTGCTCGAGGAGCACGGGCTCAAAGCTCTCTACGAGGAAGTCGAGCGGCCTCTGATCCCGGTGCTGGCCCGGATGGAGCTCGACGGCATCCGCGTGGACCCCGAACGGCTCGAGAGCTTCGGTACGGAGCTGGAGCGGCACCTGGACAACCTCACGCGGGAGATCCACACGCTGGCCGGCGAGCCCTTCAACATCAACTCCCCCAAGCAGCTCGCCCAGGTGCTCTTCGAGAAGCTCAAGCTCCCGCCCGTGAAGCGCACCAAGACCGGCTACTCCACCGATGCCGATGTGCTGGCCGAGCTGGCCCTCGGCCATCCGCTTCCGGCCAAGATCCTCGAGCACCGGACCCTGGCCAAGCTCAAGTCCACCTATGCCGACGTGCTCCCCGGCCTCATCCATCCCGCCACCGGGCGGATCCACACCTCCTTCAACCAGCTCGTCACCGCGACGGGAAGGCTCAGCTCGTCAGAACCCAATTTGCAGAACATTCCAGTGAGGACGGAGCTCGGGCGCCGGATCCGCCAGGCCTTTGTCCCCGAGCCCGGCCATCGCTTCCTCGCCGCCGACTACTCCCAGATCGAGCTCCGGATCCTCGCCCACTGTTCGGGGGAGGAGGCGCTGATCGAGGCGTTCCGGCGGGGGGAGGACATCCATGCGCGGACGGCCGCTGAGGTATTCAATGTCGCGCCGGAGGGCGTGACCCCGGAGATGCGGCGGGTCGCAAAAGGCATAAACTTCGGGGTGGTCTATGGCATCTCCGCCTTCGGCCTCTCCCAGGCCGCGGCTGTCGACCAGCGGGCGGCCCAGAAGTACCTCGACGACTACTTCGCCCGCCACCCCAAGGTGAAGGCCTACATCGAGGGCGCTCTGGCCGAGGGGCGAGAGAAAGGCTACGTGACCACGCTCCTGGGGCGCCGGCGCTACCTCCCGGAGCTCAAGTCCAGCAACCCGAACGCCCGCGGAATGGCCGAGCGCATGGCGATGAACGCCCCGATCCAGGGTAGCGCGTCGGACCTTATCAAGATCGCTATGGTGCGCATGGTGGGCGCGCTCGGTAGCCGGTTCAGGAGCCGGATGCTGCTCCAGGTCCACGACGAGCTGCTCTTCGAGGCCCCTGAGGAGGAGCTGGGGGTGCTGGAGCCGCTCGCCCGCGAGGTCATGGAATCGGCCTTGACCCTCTCCGTCCCCCTCAAGGCGGACATCAAGATCGGCCGCGACTGGTCCGAGGTATGAGCGTGGTGGCTTTTCGAAGTAAATGTTCACCGAAGCTTATCCTCCACAGCACATCGCGCGCTCCGAGGTGAGCGCGAGGATCTGTTTGGGGCCTCGAACGGATACGTAGATAGTGACCGCCGCGGGACGCTCAAACAGGAGGACGACAACATTTCTTTCGGCGGATCCGTGGCGCCCAAAGATGGAGATC
>JACQRS010000337.1 GCA_016206385.1 Candidatus Rokuibacteriota bacterium
CTTCATCGGACTGTCGGGGCCCGGGGTGGTCCCGCTCAAGGACATCAAACGGATGGCCCGCGCCCCCATCGTCTTCGCCATGGCCAACCCCATCCCCGAGATCATGCCGGAAGAGGCGGGCTCCCATGTGCGGGTCATGGCCACTGGGCGCTCCGACTACCCGAACCAGATCAACAACGTCTGCTGCTTCCCGGGTTTCTTCCGCGGTCTCCTGGACGTGCGGGCTCGCAGGGTCAACGACCAGATGAAGATCGCGGCCGCCACCGGGATCGCCGGCATCGTGGGCAAGTCTGAGCTCAGCGACGAGTACATCACCCCGTCGGTGTTCGACAAGCGGGTGGTGGAGGCAGTGGCCGCCGGGGTGGCACAGGCCGCTCACGAGACCGGGGTCGCCCGCCGGAGGCGCAAGACCATCGTCCTGCCTGCCTGATGGCCCGCTACCGGGTGCTGTACTGGCGGGAGATCCCGTCCCTGGTCGAGGCCTTCGAAGGGGATCACGCTGTCCGCACCCCGCTCTCCCAGCGCTTCCAGGATCTGATCGACACCCTCGCCATGCGCACGGGCGCGTCCTCAGCCGAGGCCTACCTGGAGGGCTGGCGGCACGGCGCCGAGGCGGACCGGCCGGGCACCCCCGAACGGGTGGCCGAAGAGGTAACCGCTGAGCTCGAGGCGAGCTTTGAGCGCCTCCTCCAGCACCACCTGCTGGGCCCCTCGGCTGACCCCCAGTAGCCCAGCCGGCCGCCGGGATTCTCAAATTTTTGTGTCAGCCTTGTCATCGTCTCTCACTTTTTGGCATTTGGCCGCCTCCCTCCCTTCACCCGACCGAGCCCGGTTTTCTTTTTTCCCAATGAGTTGCGCGTCGAAGCCGAAGTCCATGGAGCTCCGGCATAGACATTGCACAGTCCTGGACGCATCAGGGACAGGAGGGAGAGCCATGGACGACATGAGAGAGCGGTTGGAACGGGAACTCCGTGGGACGGTGGAGCGGCTCAGGCAGCTCGGCGGCGCGTTGCTCCTGGAGGAGCCG
Organism: Candidatus Rokuibacteriota bacterium; assembly: GCA_016206385.1. GTDB lineage: Bacteria > Methylomirabilota > Methylomirabilia > Rokubacteriales > CSP1-6 > JACQWB01. The sequence goes on from JACQRS010000337.1 coordinate 1,028, forward strand.
GGGGTGATCGGTTACAACTCCCCCCTTCCTGACGAGATAGAAGAGATCCAGGTGAGCCGCGAGCGCGAGATCACCTTCGCCACGCGGAGCCTCTTGGTCGATCGGGCTAACAAGCTTGCCGACGCCCTCGAACGGCTCGGTAGCGGCGCCTACGGGGTCTGCGAGGAGTGCGGCGAGCCCATCGCGCCTGCGCGTCTTCGAGCCATGCCCGAGGTGACCACGTGCGTCAGATGCCAGGACCGGATCGAGCGCCAAGCCCGGCAGGCCGAGCCGGTCGGGAGCTTGTTCGGCGTCGTTGAGGAAGAGGAGGAGTAACGAACTACCGCTGAAATCACCCGCCCGCCGCTAACCGCTTCGGCTTCAACTGTCCCCATCCCCTTCGCCACCGCCTGCTCGAAGGCGGCCATACTGTTCTCGGGTTGTCGCGCTCCTCACCGGTGTGTCACGATGGGAGCGTGCGCACGCCCTTCCTGGACCTCGTCCGCCTCCTGGTGTGGCTGGTGGCCCGGGCGTACTTCGGCATCCGGTTCGAAGGGGTGGCCCACATTCCCCTCGAGGGACCGCTGATCATCGCGCCCAACCACGTAAGCTACGCCGACCCGCCACTGGTCAGCATTCCGGTGCGTCGCCCCGTCTACTACATGGCCTGGCGCCGGCTCTTCGAGGTTCCGGGCCTCGGCTGGCTGATCAGGCGCCTGCGCGCCTTTCCGGTGGAGGTGGATATGGCGGACAGGAGAGCCACCCGGGAGACGGTGCGGCTCCTTCAGGCGGGTGAGGCCGTGATGATCTTCCCGGAGGGCGGTCGCAGCCCCGATGGTCGGCTCCAACCCTTCAGGCCCGGCGCCTTCCGCCTCGCCGCGTCGCTGGGTGTTCCGGTCCTCCCGGTCACGATCGTGGGTGGTCACGAGGCGTGGCCCCCCCACCGACTTCTGCCGAGGCCGGGGAGGATCACCATCATCTATCACCCTCCGATTGTGCCGAGATCGGGAGCCGATCTGAAGGCCGGAGCGCAGGAGCTCGAGCGGCAGGTCCGTGCCGCGGTGGTGTCGGGACTGCCGCCCCACCAGCAGCCCGTTGATAGAGCCGCCAGCTGATCGTCAGTCGACAGGCCTGAACTTGTAGAGGGCGATCTCGTCGGAGAGGTCCTCGAAGACGGCCTCCACCGGCATGCCCACCCGCGCCTCGGCCGGCTGGCACCGGACGAGGTTGGACATCACCCGCACGCCCTCGGCCAAGTCGATGAGCGCCACGATGTACGGCACCTCGGCGGCGAAGGCCTCCCCCGCGGGGCGGTGGCAGACCGTGAAGGAGTAGACGGTCCCTTTGCCCGAGGCCGCCAGCCACTCGGCCTGCCCCGACAGGCAGTGGGGGCAGACGGCCCGCGGGTAGAAGCGAAAGCGCCGGCACCCGAGGCAGCGCTGGAGCTTGAGCTGGCGCGCCTTGACGCCCGCCCAGAACTCGCGGCTCTCCTGATCCGCCGTGGGCAACGGCTTCGCGGGGGGCATGTCAGCCGATCCCGAGGATGGCGGTGCCCGCGGAGGAGAGCACGCCGCCGGTGCCGTGGCAGAGAGCCACTTCGGCGTCCTTCACCTGGCGTGGCCCGCACTCGCCGCGGAGCTGCCGCACGGCCTCGATGACCGTGAAGATTCCGAAGACGCCGGGGTGGCAGTAGGACAGTCCGCCCCCTTGGGTGTTGAGCGGGAAGTTGCCCCCCGGAGCCGTGCGCTGGCCCGACACGAACGCGCCGCCCTTGCCCTTCTTGCAGAAGCCCAGGTCCTCCAGGGTCAGGAGCACGGTGATCGTGAAGGAGTCGTAGATTTCGGCCGCGTCGATGTCGGCGGGGCCGAGCCCGGCCATGGCGAAGGCGCGCGGCCCGGTCCGAGCCGCGCCGGTCACCGTCAGGTCGGGCATCTGGCTGATGATCTGGTGGGTGTGGGTCTCGGCGGTTCCGAGGATCACCACCGGTCGCGTCTTCGTGTCGCGCCCGCGCGCGCGAGTGGTGATGACCAGGGCGCCGCCGCCGTCAGTCACGAGACAGCAGTCCAAAAGGTGGAGCGGCGAGGCGATCAGCCGGGAGCCGAGCACATCCTGGATCGTGATCGGCTCGCGCATCATCGCCACCGGGTTCAGCGCCGCCCACTTCCGCGTGGCCACCGCGATCTCGGCGAGCTGCTCGGAGGTGGTGCCGTACACTGCCATGTGGCGGGTCGCAGCCAGGGCGTAGGCGCCCAGCGGCAGCGGGAGCCCGAAGGGGCGCTCGTACTGGGAGCCCGGCAGCCGCGGATCCTCGGCCTGGCCGCCGAAGCGGCGGGTGGTATCCGAGGCCTGGGTCGAGCCGTAGGCCACGAGCGCGACAGAGCAGAGCCCGGCCTTCATGGCCGCGGCCGCGTGCTCGATGAAGGCCACCGGCGTCGACCCCCCCATCACGGTGGAGTCAGAGTAGGCGGGCTGGATCTGGAGGTACTCCCCGAACTGGACCGCGCCCATCCGGCCGAAGCCGAAGGTGAAGAGGCCGTCCACGTCGTCCTTCCTGAGCCCGGCGTCCTCCAGCGCCCGGCGCGAGGCCTCGGCGGCGAGCTGGATGGCGGTCTTGTCCGGGACCTTGCCAAGGTCGGACTCGGCGACGCCCACGATGGCGATGTCCCGAAACGGTCTCGCGGTCATCCGCGCTGCCCTTCCCTCAGCTCCTCCACCTGATAGCCCGCCTTCCTGAGGTGGCGGGTCACGGCCTCGATGTGGTCCCGCCCCGAGGTCTCCAGCGTCAGCTCCACCTCGGTCTCACCGATCCGGGCGCGCGAGAAGGCGCGGTCGTGAACGATGTGGAGGATGTTGGCCCGCGCCTCGGCCACGCGCCCGGTGAGGCGCGAGAGCGCGCCGGGTCGGTCCTGGAGGAGCACGGTCAGGCGGACCAGCCGGCCGTCCTTGACGAGCCCCCGCTCGATGATCCGCGAGATCACGTTGACGTCGATGTTCCCGCCCGAGAGGACCAGCGCCACGGTCTTCCCCTGGAGGGCCACCTTCTTGTTGACCAGCGCCGCCAGGGTGGTGGCGCCGGCACCCTCCACCACGGTCTTCTCGATCTCCAGGAGGAGCAGGATCGCGTTGGCGATCTCCTCCTCGTCCACGGCCACCACCTCGTCCACCAGGCGTCTAGCGATCTCAAAGGTGACCGCTCCCACCTGGCGCACGGCGATGCCGTCGGCGATCGTCGCCGCGGGGGGAAGGGTGACCCGCTCGCCCCGGGCCAGGGCGCGCCGCATGGCCGGCAGCTCCTCGGCCTGGACGCCGATGACCTGGACCTGCGGCTTCAGCGCCTTCACCGCCGCCGCGATCCCCGCGATGAGGCCGCCCCCGCCCACCGGCACCACCACGGCCTCCAGGTCGGGACACTGCTCCAGCAGTTCGAGGCCGATGGTGCCCTGGCCGGCTATCACGCGCGGATCGTCGAAGGGGTGGACGAAGACCAGGTCCCGCTCCGTTTCGACCTGCCTGGCGTGGGCGTAGGCCTCGTCGTAATCGGCCCCGGCGAGCACCACCTCGGCCCCGTAGCGGCGCGCCGAGGTCACCTTGACGAGGGGCGCCCACTCGGGCATGACGATCACGGCGCGACTGCCGAGGCGCTGGCAGTGAAAGGCCACGGCGAGCCCGTGGTTGCCCGCGCTGGCCGCCACCACGCCGCGGGCTCGCTCTTCGGCCGAGAGGCTTCCCAGCAGGTTGGCGGCGCCGCGCTCCTTGAAGGAGCCCGTCATCTGGAGGTTTTCGAGCTTCACGTAGCAGCGGCTTCCTGTGAGCTGGGAGAGGGTCTCTGAGAATGCGCACGGCGAGGTGTAGATCACCCTTGCGAGGGCGTGCCGAGCGGCCTCGATGTCAGCGAGCCCGACCACGCGCGCCACATTATCCAAGTCCGCGCGCGGTGTCAACGGGCCGGCGGCCCGACGGGGCTCAGAACGGGACGACCGGCGCGCGGTGGGATGGATTCATCCAGCCCACCGGCATGAAGGGTGTGGAACGGGCGAAGGCGGTTCGGCCGCGCCAGTCCACGAGGATCACGCCGCCGTCGCCGCGCCCCTCCTCGGTGAGGACATCTACCGTCACCAGCGCGGCATACTCGGGGTTGTCCAGGGCCTTGAGGATCTCCAGGCCCCGCCGCGCCAGGACCACGCGGATGATGGCCTCGCCGTTCCCGGTGCAGGAGAGGCCCCCGAGCGTGCTCTCGGCGTAGGTGCCACAGCCGATCAGGGCCGAGTCGCCCACGCGCCCCGGCAGTTTTGCCGGGACGCCCCCGCTGGAGGTTGCGGCGGCGATGGTGCCGTGGCGGTCGAGGGCGACCGCGCCCACCGTGCTGCCCGTGCGCGCCGCCTGCCAGCGCTTGAGCTGGCGGTCGGTGATCAGCTCGGCGGGGTCGCATTCGGGCAGCCCCTGCTCGCGGGCGAATGCCAGGGCGCCCTCGCCGACCAGGAGGATCTGCCGCCCGTCCTCGAGGATCCGGCGCGCCAGGGTCACCGGGTGCAGGATTCGGCTGACGGCGCCGACAGCTCCCGAGCGCAGCCGGTCACCCTCCATAATGGAGGCGTCCAGCTCCACGCCTCCGTCCCGGTTGAGCACGGCACCCCGCCCCGCGTTGAACCGGGGGTGCGCCTCCAGGGTCCGGACCGCTGCCTCGACGGCATCCAGCGCCGTGCCGCCGTCAGCCAGCACCTGCCAGCCCGAGGCCACCGCCTCGCGAATCCCTATCCTCAGCTCGTCCAGGGCGTCGGCAGGATCAGCGCCGGCCCCGCCGTGGACGATCAGCGCCGGCACCCTCGACGTCATCCCCGCCGCCTCCCGTTCGGAGGCTCCCGCCTCCACTTGTCGGCCCTCCAGGATCTTTGTATGATCCCGCCATGGCGTTGTTGGACGTGGATCACCTTTCGGTTTCCTTCGGTGGCCTTACCGCGCTCTCCAGCGTAAGCCTGGCGGTCGAGCGCGGGGAGATCGTCGGCCTCATCGGCCCCAACGGCGCGGGTAAGACCACCCTCTTCAACGCCATCACCGGCTTCGGCCGTCCCTCCGCCGGCCTGGTCCGCTTCAAGGGCGAGGTCATCACGGGCTGGCCCGCCCACCGGATCTGCTGGGCGGGGATTGCGCGCACCTTCCAGATCGTCCGCCTCCTCCCGGAGCTCTCCGTGCTCGAAAACGTTCTCGTGGCGGGCTCCTTCGGCCGCCGCGGCCACGGCAACGGTCGCGCGATGACCCGCCAGGAGGCAATGCGCCTCCTCGAGCGCGTGGGCCTCGGGGCCCGCGGCAACGACGCGCCCCAAGTGCTCCCCCTCGCCGATCAGAAGCGCCTCGAGATCGCGCGGGCCCTGGCCACCGGCCCGGAGCTCCTGCTCCTGGACGAGGCGCTGTCCGGGCTCCGCGGCCACGAGGCGCGAGAGCTGATGGCGCTGATCCGGGCGATCCGCCAGGAGGGAACCACGGTGGTCATGATCGAGCACATCATGAAGGCTATCATGACCCTCTCGGACCGCGTCGTCGTGCTTCACCACGGCGAGAAGATTGCCGAGGGGACGCCGCGTGAGGTCTCGACCTCCCCGCAGGTGATCGCGGCCTACCTCGGCACGTCCGAGCGGCATGACCCGGCGCGACCTGCCGTCGACCGCTGAGCCGCCCGCGCCGTGGCCGCGTCTTCCCTTTCAGCGCTCAGGGCCCGGATCATTGGGTGCCGGGCCTGCCCGCGGCTCGTCCGTCACCGGGAAGCGGTGGCGGCGCGTCCGCCGCGCCGCTACCAGGGGCAGGGCTACTGGGCCCGGCCCCTGCCGGGCTTCGGCGACCCAGAGGCCCGGCTCCTGATCGTGGGCCTTGCCCCCGCGGCCCACGGCGGCAACCGCACCGGCCGCATGTTCACCGGAGACGGAAGCGGCCAGTGGCTGGCCCGGGCGCTGTACGAGGCCGGCTTCGCCTCCCGGCCCACCTCCCTCCACGTGGGCGACGGCTTTGCCCTCACGGACGCGTACATCACGGCTGCGGTGCGCTGCGCGCCGCCCGGTAACAAGCCCACCCCGCGCGAGATGGCGCGCTGCCAGCCCTACCTGGAGGCTGAACTCGCGCTCCTGACACACGTCCGCGTCGTGGTGGCGCTCGGGCGGATCGCCTTCGACGCCTTTCTGCGCGCCCGGGAAGCCCGCGGTCGGCCGGGGCTCAGGCCGAAGCCGCGCTTCGCCCACGGTGCCGCGGCCCGGCTCCCGGAGGGCGTCACGCTCATTTGCTCCTATCACCCGAGCCAGCAGAACACCTTCACGGGCAAGCTCACCCGGCCGATGCTGAGCGCCGTTTTCAAAAAAGCCCGTCGCCTCCTGAGGTCGAGCGCCGGTTAAGAGATCGCTCGCTGCGGACGCGTCGCGTCGTCCTGAAGATCCCGGCATCAGCGAAGCCGTCCCACTCCAGGCAGAAATCGCCCGACTCGCCGAGCATAGGCGCGATAGTCATCCCCGTACGCGCGGAGCAGGTA
>JACQRS010000315.1 GCA_016206385.1 Candidatus Rokuibacteriota bacterium
CACCTAGCCCTCTCCCCTGTGGGGGAGAGGAGAGGTGAGGGGGGAGAGTGAGATGAACCAACCTACCAGCTCCGGAGTGACTCCTGGTAGGCCTGGTAGTTGCGGCGGATCTCTTCCAGGCTGTCGCCGCCAAACTTCTCCAGGAAGGCCTGCGCCAGGACAATGGCCATCATGGCCTCGCCCACGATCCCCGCGGCGGGAACCGCGCAGACATCGCTTCGCTCCACCACCGCCTCCACCGCCTCTTTGGTCGTCAGATCCACGGAGCGCAGCGGGGTCCTGAGCGTGGAGAGCGGCTTCATGACGGCCCGGACCACCACCGGCTGGCCGTTGGTCACGCCGCCTTCGAGACCGCCGGCGTTGTTGCTCCCGCGCTTGAAGCCGGCGTCCCGGTCGAACAGGATCTCGTCGTGGACCTCGGAGCCCAGCCTGCGCGCGGTCTCAAACCCGAGCCCGATCTCCGCGCCCTTGATGGCCTGGATGGCGCAGAAGGCCTGGGCCAGCCTGCCGTCGAGGCGGCGATCCCACTGGACGTAGGAGCCGAGCCCGACGGGACAGCCGAGCGCCGCCACCTCGAAGATCCCGCCCAGGGTGTCGCCCTTGTCCCTGGCCGCGTCGATGGCGGTGATCATCCGGGCTTCGGCCTCGGGGTCGGCGCAGCGCACCTCGGAGGCTTCGGCGCGCCGCTTGATCTCCGCCCACGGCAGGTCCAGGTCGGCCGCGCGAACCCCGCCGATCTCGACCACGTGGCTCAGGATCTCGATCCCGTATTCCCCGAGGAACCGCTTGGCCACCCCCGCCACGGCCACCCGCGCCGTGGTCTCCCTGGCGCTGGAGCGCTCCAGCACGTTCCTGATGTCCCTGTGCCCGTACTTCATCGCTCCGGCCAGGTCGGCGTGCCCTGGTCGAGGGCGCGTGACCTGCTTCGCCGCGGCGCCCGGCTCGGGCGGGGCCACTGACATGGTGGCCTTCCAGTTCTCCCAATCCCTGTTGGCGATCTGAAGCGTGATGGGGCTGCCGAGGGTCAGGCCCCAGCGGACCCCGGAGAGGATGTGGACCTGATCCCGCTCGATCTTCATGCGCCCGCCGCGTCCGTAGCCGCGCTGCCGTCGCGCCAGGTCCTGGTTGATGTCGGCCTCGGTGAGCGGGAGGCCGGCGGGGACGCCGTCAATCACGGCGACCAGCGCCTCGCCGTGGGACTCGCCCGCTGTGAGAAAGCGGAAGGCCAGGCTCATCATCCCCTGGGCTTGTCGGCCTGCGACGGCGCGGGCTTGGGCGGCTCGACTTTCAGGACCGTGGGGGTGATGAAGACCACCAGCTCCCGGCTCGTTCCCTGGGTTCCCCTTTGCTTGAAGAGCCAGCCGAGGATGGGGATGTCTCCCAGCAGTGGGACCTTCCGGACCTCCTGGTCGTCCACGTTGGTCGTGACTCCGCCGATGACCAGGCGCTCGCCCTCCTTGATCAGCACTTCGGTCTCGGCCTTGCGCTTGTTGATGGCCGGCGGGTCTCCGGCGTTTCCCAGGCTGACGGTGGCGCCGCGAGAGTTGTTCTCCACCACGACCTTCATCTTGATCTTGATCACGTCACCCTCGCGAATCACGGTCGGGGTGACCTCGAGCTTAAGCAGCGCCTCCTTAAACGCGATCTGGGTGCCTGCCGAGCTGATGGTGGCGTAGGGGATCTCCTCACCCAGAGACATTGTGGCTTTGGCGTTTTCCACTGTCACGACCTCAGGGCGCGCCAGGGTCAAGGTCTTCCGCTCGGTCCGGAGCGCTTCGAGCGCGAGGTTGATGTTGAGCCGGCTTCCGATGATGCCGAAGGTGAACCCCCCCGTCCCCGCGGAGGCGGCGGCGCCCAGGAGCGACGAGATCGGCAGGTTCACTACGTTTCCGCCTGCCGGGAGCCCGGTGGCTGGATCGACGGGGAGCAGCCTGCCCGGGAGAGTGGCGCTGAGCGAGTCGCCGATCGTCAAGTTCGGGTTTTGGATGTTGGAAAACTTGGCGATCGGGAGCCCGGTGGTGGTGGAGGAGAACCCCCGTCCCGCCAGGACTGCCGGCTCGGTCGTGATCGCGCCGCCGCCCCCCCAGCGGACGCCGATCGCGAACAGGTCCGCACGATCGAGGATTTCCATCCGTGCCTCGATCTTGACCTGGGGGAGGGGGATGTCGAGCTTCTCCTTGATGAGCTTCTTGATCCG
>JACQRS010000330.1 GCA_016206385.1 Candidatus Rokuibacteriota bacterium
CGCAGCACTCGGTATCCCGACGCCGGTCAGCCACCGGGCCCTGGCTGACGTCCTGACCACCTGGGAGGTGCTCAAGCGCTTCCTCACCGACCTCTCCGCGCAAGGCATGACCACGCCGGAAGCGCTGTGTCTGCCGGTCGCCCACATTCCCGGCGATGACGGGATTCCGCTGCCTCCCGAGCTGGCCGAGGCGTTGGCCAGCCGCCGTCGGCTCCAGCTCCGTTATGTCTCGGCTCACCAGGTGGAGACGGTGCGGGAGGTGGAGCCGCTGGAGGTGATGCCGCTGGGCGATTATCTCTACCTCCGCGCCTTCTGCCACCTGCGCCAGGACGAGCGGACCTTTCGCCTGGATCGCGTGGTTCAGATGGAGGTCGCGTGAAACGGACGCTCCTCACCGGGCTCGCCTCGCTGGTGGGGCTCGCGGCGCTGGCCTACGGGGCCTACGCGTGGTACTACGCCGTCACCCACGTCTGGACCGACGACGCCTACATGGAGAGCACCGTCTCGGCAGTGAGCGCGAAGGTGGCGGGCCACGTCACCGACCTCCTCGTCGGTGACAACCAGCCGGTGAGGAAGGGCGACCTCCTGCTGCGGATCGACCCGCGGGACTATCAGGCCAAACGCGACCAGGCGCGCGCCGCCGTCGCCATGGCGGAGGCCAACATCCGAGCGGCGCGGACCGAGGTGCCGCTCACACGCGAGACTACGCGGGCCCGGATTGACCAGACCCGGGCCGCGGTGGAAGCGGCCCGCATCGCGGTCCGGTCCACCGAGTCAGTGGTGGAGGAGGCGCAGGCCCGGCTGGAGGCCAAGCGGGCGGCGATGGCGGCGCTGCGCGCCGAGCTGACGGGCGCCCGGAGCACCTACCGGAAAGCGGAGCGGGAGCTGGAGAGGGTCGCCCGCCTTTTGAAGGATGGCTACGTCTCCCAGCGGGAGTTTGACCAGGCGGAGGCGGCTTTTGAGGCGGCGGAGGCCGCGGTAGAGGCGGCCCGGCGGCGCCTGACCCAGGCGGAGAAAGAGATCCAGCAGGCGGAGGCCGAGCACACCGCCCGGACCCTCGCCGTGGAGCAGGCGCGGCAGCGAGTGATCGAGGTCCGGGCCGAGCAGGCTCGCGCTGAGGGTCAGGTCCATCAGGTGGCGATCAAGGAAGCCGAGCTGGGGCGGGCGGAGGCCAGGCTCAGGGAGGCCCAGGCCGACCTGGGCTACACGGAGCTCCAGCTCCAGCACACGGAGGTCCGCGCCCCGCTGGACGGGATCGTCTCCAAGCGGAGCGTCGAGGTCGGGCAGGTGGTTCAGATGGGCCAGCCGCTCCTGGCCATCGTGCCGCTTCACAGCGTCTGGGTGGTGGCCAACTTCAAGGAGACCCAGCTCGCCCGGCTCAAGCCCGGGATGAAGGCGGAGATCACCGTGGACAGCGTTCCCAGCAAGACCTTTATCGGCACCGTGGAGTCGATCAGCGCCGGTACCGGCTCCCGCTTCTCGCTGCTTCCGGCCGAGAACGCCACCGGAAACTGGGTCAAGGTGGTGCAGCGGGTGCCGGTGAAGATCCTGCTGGACCCGAAGGAGGTCGGTAACCCCCACGCCCTCCGCGCCGGGATGTCGGCGAGCGTCACCATCCGAGTCCGATAGGTGACCGACGCGCCTCTCTCAACGGCCCGGAAATGGGCCATCACGTTCTCCGTCATGCTGGTGACAGTCATGCAGATCCTGGACACCAGCGTGATCAACGTGGCCCTGCCGCACATGCAGGGCTCGCTGTCGGCCGGCGTCGAGGAGGTCGCCTGGGTCCTCTCCTCCTTCCTGGCTGCCAACGCCATCATCATCCCCGCCACCGGCTGGCTGGCCGGGCTCCTCGGACGCAAGCGCTTCTTCCTGATCGCCACAACGCTCTTCACCATCAGCTCCTTCCTCTCAGGCATTGCCCCGAACCTCACCTTCCTGGTCCTGGCCCGGATCTTTCAGGGGGTGGGCGGGGGTCCTTTGATCCCGCTCTCCCAGGCCATCATGTGGGAGATCTTCCC
>JACQRS010000331.1 GCA_016206385.1 Candidatus Rokuibacteriota bacterium
CCTCTGGACCTCGATCAGGTTCGGGATCTCGACGACAGACTGGATCTTCCCGAAGTCCTTCCGCGTCCGGCGCCCGCACTGAATCATCCCTGCCATACCGCCTCCTTAGTCTCTCGGAGGGGGACTTTGTCCCCCTTCCGAACCTCCCCCATCGGTTGCGCGGGCCAAGCCCGCGCTCGAACCTTCGAAGCGCGCGCACCCATGCACCCACGCGTTCCGCGCGGGTACCCGGCACGGGTGCCTGGCCACCACCCCCGTCGTCTTACTTCACCTCGACCGCGGCACCCACCTCATCGAGCTTCCGCTTCATCTCGGCGGCCTCGGCCTTGGAGAGCTTCTCCTTCACGGGCTTGGGAGCCCCATCCACCAGGTCCTTGGCCTCCTTCAGGCCCAGCCCGGTGAGCTCGCGAACGACCTTGATGACCTGAATCTTCTTGTCGCCGGCGGCGGCGAGAATCACGTCGAACTCGGTCTTCTCCTCTTCCGCGGCCGCCGGTGCGGCGCCGGGTGCGCCGCCGGCCGGCACGGCGAGCGGCACCGCCGCCACGGACGAGATCCCGTACTTGTCCTGCAAGCCCTTCACCAGACGGTTCAGGTCCAGCACCGTCCAGGCGTCGATGGACTCAAGGACGTCGTCAACGCTCACTTTGACCATCTGTCCGTTCCTCCTCTATATTCCTCGGAGGGGGGTTGCACCCCCCTTCCGACTCCTCCCCCCAAGGTTGCGCGGGCCAAGCCCGCGCTTGATCATTCGGAGGGGGCCTCGACGGCCCCCTCCGAGGCCTCCCCCATCGGTTGCGCAGGCAAAGCCTGCGCTCGAACACCGTCACGCGACGAAGCTGTTGCTTCCTTCTTGGCGCGCACCTGATCCAGCGCGAACACCAGACCGCGCAACACCCCCTCCAGGGTGTGCACCAGCTGCGCGATGGGGGCCTGAAGGCCGCCCACCAGATGGCCCAGCAGCACCTCTCGGGGCGGCAGGTCGGCCAGGGCGCGGAGCTCTCCCGGCTGGACGAGCTGTCCCTCCACGTACCCGAGCTTGATCTGGAGCGCGGGGTTGCTCTTGACGAACGCCGCCAGGGCCTTGGCCAGCGCCACCGGGTCCCGCCTCGCCAGCACCAGTCCCGTGGGCCCTTTGAGGTGCGGGCCCAGGCAGTCCAACGGGGAGTCCCGGAGGGCGAGCCTGGCCAGGCGGTTCTTCACCACCCGGTACTCACCCAACACGGGCTTGAGCTGCCGTCGGAGGTCGGAGAGCTGGTGCACGCTGAGGCCACGATACTCGGTGAGCACCGCAGCCTTCACCCCGGCGAGCCTGGCTCTCAGGGTCTCGACGGATTCGGTCTTCGCTTGAGTCGGCACGGCGGCTCCTATTTCTTGAACTGGTTGGCTACCCGTTGAACGTCCACCGGGATGCCAGGCCCCATCGTGGACGACACGGTGATGGAGCGCAGGTAGTGACCCTTGGCACCGGCCGGCTTGGCGCGCATGATCGCCTCGAGGAGCGTCATGGCGTTCGCCGTGAGGTGTCCCGCGGGGAACGACTTTTTCCCGACGGGCACATGGACGTTGCCGGCCTTGTCTACCCGGAACTCCACCTTCCCGGCCTTCACCTCGCGGACCGCCCGCGCCACGTCAAACGTCACGGTCCCCACCTTCGGGTTCGGCATCAGGCCCCGGGGCCCCAGGATCTTCCCCAGCTTGCCCACCTGTCCCATCAGGTCGGGCGTCGCGATGGTGGAGTCGAAGTCCATCCACCCGCCCTGGATCTTCTCGATGAAGTCCTCGGCCCCGACATGATCGGCCCCCGCCTCCCGCGCCTCGCGCTCCTTCTCCCCCTTGGCGAAGACGACGACCCGAACCGATTTGCCGATTCCGTGGGGCAGCACCACAGCCCCCCGCACCATCTGGTCGGCATGTTTCGGATCCACCCCCAGCCGGATTGCCATCTCGACCGTCTCGTCGAAGCGCGCCGGCGCCGCCTTCTTGACGGTCTCCATTGCGTCCTCGACGGTGTACTCGCGTTCCCGATCCAGCACCGCCAGCGCTACCCCGTATTTCTTGCCAGCCATCCCAGGCTCCTCGACCTAGACGACCTCGATCCCCATGCTGCGCGCCGTCCCCTCGACGATGCGCATGGCGGCCTCGAGGGAGTCGGTGTTGAGATCCGGCAGCTTGGTCTGGGCGATCTCCCGCAGCTGAGCGCGGGTGACCGAGCCCATTTTCTCCTTGTGGGGAGTGGCAGAGGCTTTGGCGATCCCGGCGGCGCGCTTGAGGAGGATCGAGGCCGGGGGCGTCTTCACCACGAAGGTGAAGGACCGGTCCTGGTAGATCGTCACCACCACCGGCAGAATGAGTCCCTCCTGGGAGGCCGTCTGGGCGTTGAAGCCCTTGCAGAACTCCATGATGTTCACCCCGTGCTGGCCCAGCGCCGGGCCCACCGGGGGCGACGGGTTCGCCTTGCCCGCTGGAATCTGCAGCTTCACGATCGCCTGGACCTTCTTCGCCATGAACGCGCCCTTAGAGCCGCTCCACCTGGTAGTACTCGAGCTCCACAGGAGTGAGCCGGCCGAAGATCGCCACCATCACCTTCAGCTTGCCGCGCTCGGGGTTCAGGTCGTCGATGGCTCCGGTGAAGTTCACAAAAGGACCCTCGATGACACGGACCTTGTCACCCCGCTGGAACACCGACTTGGGCTTGGGCTTCTCGGCGCCCTCCTCCATCTGCCGGAGGATCTCCTCCACCTCTTCCGGCGGGAGGGGGACCGGCTTGGCGCCCGACCCGACGAAGCCCGTTACCTTTGGCGTGCTCCGAACCAGGTGCCAGGTCTCGTCGGTCAGCTCCATTTCCACGAGCACATAGCCCGGAAAGAACTTTTGCGGCGTGATGCGCTTCTGCCCTTTGCGGACCTCCACCACCTCTTCGGTCGGCACCACCACCCGCGTGATCTGGTCCTGGAGACCGAAGATCTTGGCCCGCTGCTCGATCCCGGCCGCGACCTTGTTCTCGAAGCCCGAGTAGGTGTGGACGACGAACCACTGCTTGTTGGAGGATCGGGTGGTCGTGCTCTCTTCGGTCATCGCAGGATCACCCCCACCACGCGGGAGAGGCCGATATCAACCAAGAACAGAAAAAACCCGATCACACCCACCACCACCAGCACGACGACGGTGGAGTTCGCCACCTGGACTCGTCCGGGCCAGTTCACCTTCTTGAACTCGGCCACGACCTCCCTGAAGAACTGCTGAACCCGTCTCAGGAACTCCATCAATTCCTCGGAGGGGGGCTAACGCCCCCCTTCCGAATCCTCCCCCCGCTGCTGTTCGAGCGTGGCGGGTTCAGCCATGCCGTGAGGCAGGCCACCCGCCGCGCGAGGCCCGAGTTGATCGCGGCGGCCGGGTACCCGCGCCCCTGGCGCGGGTGGCCGCTCGAACCCCAGACCCACGGCGACGAAACTGGCAGGCGTGGAGGGATTCGAACCCCCATCCCGTCGCGCCTTGGGGTTTCGGCCTCAAGGCGCTCCTCATAGGGGCTCTGCCCCTCTGACGCTCGCCTCGCTCGCTGTCACCCCGGCCTTAAGGGGGCGAGCCCCCCTTAACAACCCCCTGGGGCTGGGGGTTCTCATCCCCCGTCTTCCCCGGTCCGCGATCCTGCGAGCCCTCACCGTTTCGTCCGTCTCTCTGACATAGTGGCAGGCGTGGAGGGATTCGAACCCCCATCCCCCGGATTTGGAGTCCGGTGCTCTAGCCGTTAGAGCTACACGCCTGTGACGCCTACCGCGTCTCC
>JACQRS010000327.1 GCA_016206385.1 Candidatus Rokuibacteriota bacterium
ATCCGCGACGCCCAGGATCAGCATGTGCTCGGCCAGCCACCCTTCGTTCCGCGCCTGCCAGGAGGCGATGCGGAGGGCGTGGCACTTCTTGCCCAGCAGGGCGTTCCCGCCGTATCCCGACCCGATGCTCCAGATGAGCCGCTCCTCCGGGAAGTGCAGGATGAAGCGTCGCTCGGGCGAAAGGTCGCCGAGCGAGTGAAGGCCCGCGACGAAGTCCTCCGGATCCCGCATGTGCTGGAGCGCAACGCGCCCGACCCGCGTCATGATGTGCATGCTGGCCGCGACGTACGCGCTGTCCGTGACCATGAGGCCGACGCGGCTGTACGCCGACCCCGCCGGGCCCATGAGGTAGGGGATCACAAACATGGTCCGGCCGCTCATGCTCCCCCGGAAGAGCTTCCCGATCCGGTCTTTTGCGTCAGCGGGAGACATCCAGTTGTTCGTGGGCCCCGCGTCGTCCTGGCGCCGGGTACAGATGAAGGTGAGCTGCTCGGTTCGCGCCACATCCGTGGGGTGGCTTCGATGCAGATAACACCGGGGGTACGTGCGTGGGTTCAAGGGAAAGAGAGTGCCATCCCTGACCATTTCGTCAACGAGCCGGTCGTACTCCGCCCGCGAGCCGTCACACCAGACCACACGATCGGGACTCGTCAGGCGGGCGGCATCCTCCACCCATCGCTCGGCAACGTCGGTCATGCTCATAGATTTCCTTTCGCGTTGTGTTGACGTAGGCCCTCGGTCCGAAACTCTACTTGGTTTTCCCCGACCAAGTCAATGCTCGCCTGCGCGATCGCGTGGTTGCGCGCCGGGATGCCTTGCCGGTCGGGTCGGCCATCGAGTAGAGTGAGGGCGTGCTGAGCGGGCTGATCACCGCGGTTCGGTTCCTGACCGTCGTCCCGGTTCCGGGCAAGGGTCTCGATGACGCCGATGCCATCGGCCGGGCAGCCGCCTGGTTTTCCCTCGTCGGCCTCGCGCTGGGACTCCTGCTGGCGGTGACCGACTGGGTGCTCCTGCGGCTCTTCCCGCCGCTCCTTTCGGCGCTGCTGGTCCTGACCGTCTGGAAGCTCCTGACGGGCGGCCTTCATCTTGACGGGCTTGCCGACTGCCTCGACGGGCTCGCCGCGCGTGATGCGGACCGGGCGCTGGCGATCATGCGGGACAGCCGGATCGGCACGTTCGGCGCCGTTGGGTTGATCCTCTTCCTCCTCCTGGCCCTGGTGGCGCTGGCTGAACTCCCGCGCGTGGTGCGCAGCCAGACGCTGGTGCTGGCGCCGATGGTGGGCCGGTACGCGCCGCTCGTCCTGGCGCGAACCTTCCCGCCGGTCTCGTCGGCCCCCCGCTCAGGGAGCGCCTTCATCCAGGCGGTCTCGGGCGCGGCCCTCGTCGGAGGCGGCGTCACCGTCGCAGTCGTCGCCGCTCTGCTCCTGCGGCCCTACGGGCTGATCGCGGCGGCGGCCGGGCTTCTTCTCGCGTGGGCCGCCGGCTGGGTATTCTCCCGTCGTCTCCGGGGGCTGACAGGAGACGGCCTGGGCGCGGCGGTGGAGCTGGCCGAGCTGGGCGTCCTGCTGGCCGGAGTTGCCGTGGCGCGGCTGGCCCTGGCCTGATGGCCTCCACGTTCCTCTACCTGATCCGCCACGGCCGCGTGGAAGGGGCCGAGCGCCGCCGCTTCATCGGCCATCTGGACGTGCCCCTGTCGCCGGCGGGGGAGGCCGAGATCCGCGCTCTCGCGCGGCAGCTCGCTCCGGTCTCGCTGGCGGCGATGTACTCGAGCGACCTCGAGCGCGCCCGCCGGAGCGCCGAGCTGATCGCGGCGGCCCACCGGCTCTCGCCGCAAATTGTTCCCGCGTTGCGGGAGATGGCCATGGGCCGCTGGGAGGGGCTCACGGCAGAGGAGATCCAGTCCCGCGAGCCCGATGCGTTCAGGGAATGGATGGAGCGGATCGGCGAGTTTCCCTTCCCGGAAGGGGAGAGTGTGCCCGACCTTCTGGCGCGGGCCTGGCCGGTAGTCGAGGGAATCATGCGCACGCATCCCGGCGGGCGAGTGGCCATCGTCGCCCACGGCGGGACCAACCGGGTGATTCTCTGCCGAGCTCTCGGTGTGCCGCTGGAGCGGCTCTTGACCTTCGGCCAGGACTACGCAGCCCTCTCGCTCCTCGAATGGGACGGCGGGCGCTGGGCCCTCCGCCTCCTCAACCAGACCGGCTCGCCCTGACGCGTCGCGGGCTGGCTCGCTTCCCCATCCCTCAGGCGCCCCGATCGGCGCGCGTCCGGTGGGACCGATAGGCGGCGAAGACCCGCTCGTTGATCTCCCGGCACGCCTCGCGTGCCTGCCGCTGGCGCTCGGGCGTGTCGGCCAGGAGGAGCAGCGCCTGCCTGCCGATCGCGGCGTGCCGGTACTCGTCGGGAAGGATCTGGGTGCGGTAGAGGTGGGCGGTCTCAGGGTCCAGCGGCTCGGCCAGCCGGATGAGCGTTTCGAAGCCCTCGCACGACTGGGTCTCTCCCGCGAACTGGAACATGGCCAGCTTTTCGAGCGTCGAGCGGCTCCGGCAGGCCACGAGCCAGTCGAAGAGGGCCACCCACTCGGGGAGCGGCTCGTAGGCGTCGGGGTCCTCGGCCAGGTCGCGGAGTCGCTTTCGGAGCAGCTGGTAGTGCCGCTGCTCGTCGTCGAGCTGGCGGGGCAGGAGTTCCCGGATCTCCCGCTCCTTCACGTAGGGGATCCAGGCGGCGATCAGCTCGGCGGAGCGGAGCTCGTTGTACACCCCCTGGCGCATCCGGTAGCGGATCTGGGAGCGGAGCACCTCCCGATGCGCCCCGGGATCCAGGCGGACATCCCGGTCCACCCAGAAGGCGCGGTTCTCGGCCGCCAGCTCCTTGACGAAGCGCTCCACCTCCGGGTCACGGGTCGGCATGAGGCCTCACCTCCTCCGGTCTCACGGCGCCCATGGACTTACGGCGTCCGGAACCGGATCGCGCCGACGTAGGCCTCGGCGCTGGACTTGGTGTCGTCGGAGTCGATGGCGATCGAGACCGCGTCCAGCGCGTCGGGCTCCTCGCCATAGATGCGCTTGTAGTCCTCGTACACGTTGCGGGACTCGCTGAGCCACTTCCCCAGGTCGGTGGCGCCCGAGCGTACGACGACGTACGTGATGAGCCCGGTCTTCTGGCTCTTGAGGACGCTCCCTGTCGGAGCGGCGGAATCCCAGATGTAGCCGATGATGCGCGAGCGGATGCGCTTGGGGAAGCGCTCCCAGGTCAGATAGAGCTGGAGCGCCTGGTCGTCGGTGTCCTTCTTCCGGGCATCGGCGCCATTCGGGAGCGTCACGGCCTTCCACTGCCACTCGAGCACTGGTGTTTCCTTCAGGTTCACCTTGACCGCCTTGCTGATGGTGGAGGAATCCGCCTGGCTCCTCAGGTGCAGCGCCTTCAGGGAGCTCTCCTGGACCACCGCAAAGTCGTAGGCCGGGCTGCCCCAGGTCTGGCCCCCCTGCCACCCCTCGGGGATCCCCTTGGCCCCCACCGGGTGCTTCGACCAGTCCTCCACCGGGACGACCGCCGAGCCCGCCCAGACGGCGAGGGCGAGAAGTCCCGCGATCACTCCGGCTACGGCGCCGAGCGGTCTTGTCACGCGGCCTCCTCTGAGCTACGGCCTCATGCCGCGCGCCTTCGGGCCCAGGCGGGTTGACTCGAGCTCATAGTTGACCTCTCCCGACTTGTCGTGGCTAGACCGGTGAGCCAAGTATATCGCGCGCCGGACGGGTGCTACACTCGGCGCGGAGAACCCCTCAATGGACCAGGTCCGCGTGGACAAATGGCTGTGGGCCGCTCGCTTCTTCAAGAGC
>JACQRS010000328.1 GCA_016206385.1 Candidatus Rokuibacteriota bacterium
CGCTTGTGCTCCTCGTTCATCCGCTTGTGCCACTCCTCGTGCCGTGCTCTCATCTCCTCCCGCTTCGCTCGCATTTTCTCCTTCATTTCTTCCCTGTGCTCACCCTTCCCCTCGCGCTTCTCCTGGGCAAAGGTGGCCGGAGGAAAGGCGACCGCGGTTCCAATGAGCACGGCCGCGATCCGCAGAACCCACTTGGTGTTCATCACACCCTCCTCTTCATGGCGTTTCGTTCCGTGTTCCCGGCTGAGCCGCGTATACTTTCATCTTAACGGGAGGCATTGCGGCCCACAACGCAATTTGTCGCATCCGGCTACTTGTGGCCCTGCTTGAGGCGGCGGAGGGTGGCGAGGTTCTTGACGTCGGCGTCCTCCTCCTTGGGGGTCTCCAGCGCCATCGGGCGGTCGGCGAACCGCCGGTCGTTCAGGAGGCAGCGGAAGGCCCCGAGCCCGATGCGGCCCTTGCCGATGTGCTCGTGGCGGTCGAGGCCGGACCCGAGGCCCTGCTTGGCATCGTTCAGATGGAAGGCCAGGACCGTCCCCATGCCGATGGTCCGCTTGCACTCCTCCATGGTGGCCGCGTAGCCCGCGCGCGTGCGGATTTCGTAGCCCGCGGCAAAGAGGTGGCAGGTGTCGAGGCAGACGCCGAGGCGCTCGGGAAATCGAGCGCGGTCGAGGATCGCCCGCAGCTCCTCGAAGCGCGCCCCGACCGTGTTCCCGGCCCCGGCGGTGTTCTCCAGGCAAACCTTGACCCGGTAGCCCCCGGTCCGCTCGCAGAGCTGGTCCAGCGCCGCGGCGATCCGCCCGATCCCCGCGGCGATCCCGCTCCCCTTGTGGGAGCCCGGATGGATCACCACGAACGGCAGCCCGAGCGCCTCAGCCCGCTCCAGCTCGTCGTGAAAGGCCTCCACCGAGCGTCGCCAGTCTGCCTCCGCCGGAGAAGCGAGGTTGATCAGGTAGGTCGCATGGGCGAAGGCCCGGCGGATTCCGGTTGCTCGCTGCGCTCGCTTGAACTCCCGCACCTCCGCGTCGCCGAGCAGCCTACCCTGCCACTGGAGCTGGTTCTTCACGAAGAGCTGGACCACCGAGCAGCCCACCGTCTTCCCGCGCTCGAGAGCCAGGTGGAGGCCGCCCGCGATCGACATGTGGGCGCCGAGAAGATCGCGCGCCCGGCTCACGCGAGGGTCCCCCCGCCGAAGCGCTGGAGAAGTCGCTCTCGCCGGTAGGCGAAGATGGCGCTGAGCTGCCGCTTCACGAAGAGCGCGTGGACCATACGACCAACGGGTCCCAGCGGCAGCCGGTAGGTGACGCGGTCCTCGACCGAGGTCCCGACCGGAGCGTCCCCCCGGCTGTCAGGCGCCCCCTCCAGGAACACGTGCCGGTGCTCCCAGCGCGCGTACGGGCCGCGAAGCTGGACGTCCACAAACCGGTATGGTGGGTCGTACTCGCGGATCATCGCGCGCCAGCGCAGCGGGAGCCCGAGCCACCGGATCCGGTAGTCGAGCACGGTCCCTGCCTCGACGCGGATCGGTAGCGGGGTCAGGAGGGTCAGAGCGAGCCAGGGCGGCGTGAGGGCGGCCAGGTTTTCAGGGGCCGCGAAGAACGCGAAGACCTCGGGCCGCGGACTGGGAAGCCAGAGGCGAGACTCGAGGATGTGATCGGGCATCCCCGCGCTATCATAAGGAGGTGTCCCCCCTCAGTCAAACCCGCGCCTACGTCGCCCTCCTTCTGATCGTGGCCCTGTGGGGAAGCTACCCCGCCACGGCCAAGCTGGCGCTCGCGGACCTGCCCCCGTTCCTCCTCGTGACCCTCCGGTGTCTGCTGGCCTCCGCGTTCCTGGCCATTCTCCTCGCCCGGCACGGCTTCGAGGAGGCATGGGCGCTCACGTGGAGGGATCTGCCGGGGCTCGGCTTCCTGGCTTTCTCGGGGATCTTCATCTCCACCGGCTTCACCTACCTCGCCATCTACCTGACCACCGCGTCGAACGCGGTGATCCTCCAGGCCACCACGCCCGTGATGGTGGTGCTGGGAGCCCGCCTCTATCTGGGGGAGCGGCTCGGCAGGCTCCAGTGGGCGGGGGTGGCGTGCTCGACCGTGGGGGTGCTCTTCGTCGTGACCAGGGGCCAATGGGCCGCGCTTCGGCTCGCGAACCTTCAGGTTGGCGACTTCCTCGTCCTCTTCGCCTGCTCGGGGTGGAGCGTGTACACCATCTACGGCAAGCGCGTACTCGCAGCGCAATCGCCGGCGCTCGCCACCACCGCGGCCTACGTGCTGGGCTCCCTCATGCTGGTCCCGCTGGCCGTCGCGACGGCTCCCCTCTTTCCCGCGCCGCGCCTGGCCTCGCCGATCGCCTGGGGCGTCGTGCTCTACCAGGCGTCCCTGGGCGCGCTCGCCCATGTCTGGTGGTACGAGGGGGTGAAGGCGGTGGGGCCCAGCCGGACGGCGATCTTCATGAACCTCCAGCCGGCAGTCGGCGTGCTCCTGGCCAGGGCGCTCGTGGGAGAAAGTATCGGCCTGGCCCAGGTTCTCGGCGGCCTGGCCGTGCTGGTCGGGGTCGCGCTCACCACCCGCCAGAAGTGAGACGTCGGCCCCGCGCGGTGGAGCGACTTTGCAGTTGACCAAGGCTGTCGCGCTCGGCTAGGTTGGGAAGCGAGCATGGGGCCGGAAGCGGCACCGCGAATCGCGCTTGTCAAAGGGAGGCGCCGCCAATGCCATCAAGTGTGACCGGAAAGCTCCTCCACGTCGACCTCACCGCGCGCCAGACCCGAGTCGAGGAACTCCCGGAGACGCTCCTGCGGAAGTACGTCGGGGGCGGAGCCCTGGCGTGCTACCTGCTCCTCCGCGACCTGCCGCCGGGGGTGGATCCGCTGGGTCCGGACAATATCCTGGTGTTCACCACCAGCGTCATCAACGGGCTCTCCCTCTCGGGAACGAACCGGTACACGGCCGCGGCCAAGTCGCCGCTCACCGGGACCTACGGGGAGTCCGAGGCGGGGGGATGGTGGGGCCCCGAGCTGCGCGCGGCGGGGTGGGACGCGATCATGATCCGCGGCCAGGCCGCCGCGCCCGTATATCTCTGGATCAAGGACGGCACGGTCGAGTTCCGCGACGCGCGCCCCTACTGGGGCAAGCTCTCCGGTGAGGTGCAGGACGGCCTCGAGCAGGAGCTGGGCGACAAGCGGATCCGGGTGCTCCAGACCGGGATCGCCGGCGAGCGGGGCGTCCGCTTCGCCGCCATCGTGAACCAGCTCAAGCACTTCCACGGGCGGAGCGGCCTCGGGGCCGTCATGGGCGCCAAGCGGCTCAAGGCGATCGTGGTCCGCGGCACGAAGCCGCCGATCCCCCTGGACAAGGACGGGGCGCGGGGGGCCCTCACCTGGTTCCGCGAGCACTACGACCGCTCAAAGGACCGCTTCCACCAGACCGGCACCGCGGGCGGCATCCCGACGCTCGAGGCCAGCGGCATCCTGCCGACGCGCAACTTCCGCGACGGCTCCTTCGAGCACTTCCGCGACATCAGCGGCCAGAAGATGGCGGAGACGATCCTGGTCAACCGCGGCACCTGCTACGACTGCGCGGTGGCTTGCAAGCGGGAGGTCGAGGTCCCCGAGCTGGGCGTGACCTCCAAGTACGGCGGCCCCGAGTACGAGACCCTGGCGGCGTCCGGCTC
>JACQRS010000329.1 GCA_016206385.1 Candidatus Rokuibacteriota bacterium
GGGGGGCTCCGCCCCCCTTCCGAACCTCCCCCCTGGGTTGCGCGGGCAAAGCCCGCGCTCGAACACGAAACGCACGGTCACCGAGGCGCGTCCCGGCCCTGGGCGAGGGGTACACCGGCGGCGCGTGCAGTCCCGCGCGCTCGTCCCACCCGAACATGAGGTTGAGGTTCTGCACGCCGTTGGCCGCCCCGCCCTTGCCCAGGTTGTCGATAGTCGAGAGACACACGGCCCGCCGGGTCCGCGCATCGGGCACGATGGCCACGTCGCAGAAGTTGGAGCCCACCACGGCTCGGGTGGTCGGAAGCACCCCCTCGGGCAGGACCCGGACGAACGGCTCCCCGGCATAAAACTCCCTGTAGCAGGCGCGTAGCTCCGCGGTGGTGAGGGCCTTGACGAGGGGCACCGACGCGGTGGTGAAGAGCCCCCGGTTCAGCGGGACCAGGTGGGGGGTGAAGGCAACCGTGACCGGCTGGCCAGCGACACCCGACAGCTCCTGCTCGATCTCAGGGGTGTGGCGGTGGCTCGCCACGCCGTAGGCCCAGAAGTTTTCGTTGAACTCGCTGTAGAGGTACCTGGGGTCCACCTGTCGTCCCTGAGCCCCTGCCCCTGTCACCCCCGACTTGGCATCGATCACGATGCCGTCGAGACGCGCGAGACCCAGCTTCAAGAGCGGCGCGATCGCCAGCACCGCCCCCGCCGGGTAGCAGCCGGGCGAGGCCACCAGGCTCGCGGCGGCGATGGCTTTCCGGTGGAGCTCGGGAAGCCCGTACACCGCCTCGGCCAGGCCCTCTGGATCGGTGTGCGGGGCCTTGTACCAGAGCGTGTAGGCGCTCGCGTCCTTCAGACGGTAGTCGGCGGAAAGATCGACGACCTTCCGGCCGTGGCGGCGGAGTCCCGGCACCGCCTTCTGCGACTCCATATGGGGCAGCGCGAGGAAGACGACGTCGGCCTCCCCGGCTAGGCGCTCAGCGTCCAGCTCCTGGAAGGCAAGGGCGCTCAGGCCGCGCAGGTGGGGAAAGACCGAGTCCAGGCGCTCCCCCGCGAACCGCTCCGAGGTCACGCTGGTGATTTTGACGTTCGGATGAACGAGGAGCAGCCGCAACAGCTCGGCCCCCATGTACCCGCTGGCGCCTGCCACTGCCACTCTAACCATCGTTCTCTCCAGAGGCACTCGCCATCTCTCCACTCCCGAAAACCCGGCCCGTATCGCCGGGGCCGACCCTACCGTTTGGAATACTGGAACTGCTTCCGCGCTCCCGGCTGCCCGTAC
Source organism: Candidatus Rokuibacteriota bacterium (assembly GCA_016206385.1). Taxonomy (GTDB): domain Bacteria; phylum Methylomirabilota; class Methylomirabilia; order Rokubacteriales; family CSP1-6; genus JACQWB01. The sequence goes on from JACQRS010000329.1 coordinate 1,271, forward strand.
TTCTTGCGCTCGCGCATCCGCGGATCTCTGGTGAGGAGCCCCGCGCGCTTGAGCGTCTGTCGCAGCTTGTCGTCAAAGGAGAGGAGCGCCCGGGCGATGCCGTGACGCACCGCCCCCGCCTGACCGGTCATCCCGCCGCCGCCCACGTTCACCCGCACGTCGAACTGCCCCAGCGTGTTGGTAACCTGGAGCGGCTGGCAGATCACCATCCGGAGCGTCTCTCTGGGGAAATAGCTCTCGAAGGCGCGGCGGTTCACCATGACCGTGCCCTGCCCGGGCCGGAGCCACACCCGCGCCACCGACGTCTTCCGCCGGCCGGTCCCGTAATACCTCACCAGCTCAGCCATGCTGCCTCCTCTCAGGTGACCGCCGGGTGGACAGCGGCAACGGCTCAGGCTTCTGCGCTGCGTGGGGATGCGCCGCTCCCCGATAGACCTTGAGCTTCTTTGCCATGGCGCGACCCAGCGGGCCCTTGGGTAGCATCCCCTGCACCGCCCATTCGATCACCCGCTCGGGATGGGTCCGGAGCAGCTCCCCGGCAGTGACCTCGCGAAGGTTCCCGATGTAGCCCGTGTGCCAGCGGTACAGCTTGTCCGCGAGCTTCCGCCCGGTCAGATGCACCCGCTCCGCGTTCACCACGACCACGTGGTCGCCCAGGTCCAGGTGGGGCGCGTAATGGGATTTGTGCTTGCCCATGAGGATCGTGGCCACCTGGCTTGCCAGCCGACCCAGCACCGCGCTCTGGGCATCTACCAGGTACCACTTCCGGGCAATTTCGTCCGCCTTCGGCTGAGGGGTTGACATGATCGGGTTCCTTCGGCTCCAACTGGTTAAGCGCAGAGGATGCCGAAAAAAATCGCAGACACATAGCTTAGACGAATCGACCTACCGAGTCAACTTCTTTACCGTCTTCCCCGGCCACGGGCAGAGGGCTCGAACGGGACAGGAGGGACAGGCCGGGGTCCGGGCCAGGCAAACCCGGCGGCCGTGCGTGGTGAGCAGGTGGGTGAACGACGTCCACTTGGCCTTCGGGATCACCTGGCAGAGCTGGTCGTGCACGATCTCGGGATTCTCCGACTTCACCAGACCCAGCCGTTGAGAGACCCGAAACACGTGGGTGTCCACGGCGATGGCCGGCTGGTCGAACGCGTTGCCGAGGACGACGTTGGCTGTTTTGCGACCCACGCCCGGGAGCGCGACGAGCTCCTCCAGCGCCCGGGGCACCTGGTCTCCGTGCTTCGCCACCAGATCCTTCGCCATTCCGATGATGGCGCGGGCCTTGGCCTTGAAGAACCCCGTGGAGTGAATCTCCCGCTCCAGCGTGGCCGGGTCGCCCTGGGCGTAGTCCCTGGCGGTCCGGTACTTCGCGAAGACCGATTTGGTCACCTGGTTCACCCGCTCGTCGGTACACTGGGCCGCGAGGATCGTCGCCACGAGCAGCTCGAGGGGGTTCGTAAAGTCCAGCGCGATCTTGGCGTCCGGGTGGGCGCGCGCCAGTATCTGGATCAGGCGTCGGGCCCGCGCCTTCTTTGCCGCCAGCGACTCAGCCATGCTCCGCTCCTTCCTGGGTTACCGCCTGGCGTCCGCATCAGATCCTGGGAGCCAGCCTGGCGCGCGCCCCGACCTCTATCCGTCCGGGCCGTATGCTGATTTCACTCAATGAAACCGACACGGGCAGACGGTTCAGGCGTGGTGTCGGGTCGAAACTCCGGACAACCCAGTCCACCAGAAATCCCGGTACAGCAAGCCCACCGACCCGCACCCGGTCCACGCGGAGGACGAACGGATGCCCTCCATCGCCGCGCGCCAGCCGGACGCGCGCCCTCACCTGAACGCCGAGCGCGCGCACGACCGCCTGGGCGGTGCCCTCTTCGAGCGTGACCGCGACGCCCGCCGCGCGAGGCTGGCCGCGGAGGAACTCGCCGAGGTCCCCCTCCGCAATGACCAGCCGGTCGATGCGGAGCGCCCCGACGCCAAGGATCTCGAGTGCCCCGGTCTCCATGAGCCGGTGAGGATTGATCAGCAGGCGCTCCACCCGGACCCGCACGTCGCGCACCCGAAGGGGCGCCCGCTGGGCGCGCGCCAGCTCGCCGATCACCGCCGACTCTGCCTCAACCCAGAGCTCGTCCACCTCTCCCTTGAGCAGGGCCTCGGAGCGGGACGTCACGCGGACCCGGAGGCCGACAGCCTCACGCACGTAGTCGTCCAGGATCCCCGCAGCTGGCGCCGCCTCCAGTTTTCGCGCCACGTTCTCCACTCCGACCCCCCGGCGGGGGCTGATCCGGCGGGACCGGAGGATCGCGCGGCTGCCGTCGGGAAGCGGGTACTCGGCCACGAGCGGAAAGGTCGACACCAGGTACGGGTCGCTGGCAAATTGCCGCATGATGCGCTCGGCCTTGAACGTGGAAAAGTTGTGGGGCCCCTGCTCACCGGTTTTGAGGACGACAAACTCGACGCCCAGCGGATACCGGTTCCAGCCCCGGGTGATGGTCAGGGGAAGCCCGTCGCGGGCCGCGACATAGCGGAAGTTGGACACCGAGAAGAAGCTGGAGTTGGGCACAACACTCACGGTTGCCGGAGCGCTGTCGTTCGCCTGGACGATGGCGTCCAGGATCTGGCGGTGCGGCCACTCCGCGGGCGCGGGCAGGAAGGAAAGGACCAGGGGGACGTCGAACGGCCTCCACCGCGGCACGGGAGGCACGCCGAACGCCGCGGCACCGACCTGAAGCGCCGAGAAGCCGGCGAGAGCCACGGTCAGCCCTCGCCGCCACGGCGCGGGGAGGTCACGGAGCGTGGCCGCCCCGATGAGGGCGGCCACGGGAAAGATCGGCAGCACGTAGCGAAGGTCCTTGTTCCGGAGGAAGAGAAACACCACGAACGGCGCGACCGACGCGCTCCAGAGCAGCGCCCGCACCCCACGGTGCGGGAGGACCGCGATGAGGCCCCAGGCGAACAGGGGCGCCGCCAGCAGACCGAACGCCGGCAGCAGGGTCTTCGGGTAGAAGAGGAGCGAGGCGGCGGTGAGCGTCTCGGGATACCCGGCCTCGGCGGCGTGCTTGAAGGCGCGATTGGCGATCTGTAAGGGCAGGCCCAGGAGCCGCACCCCGTACCACGGCACACAGATGGCGGCGCCCAGCAGCAGGCTGAGGCCGAGGTTCAGCCCCCGCCGCCTGCGGTCGGGCGCCCGGAGCGCGCGCCAGGCCACCAGCGCCAGCGGGGGAAGGAGATAGACGGCGAACGGCGGCTTGACCAGCATGCCCAGCGCCAGGCTCAGACCCAAGAGGACAGACCGCGAGCGCCGCGAAAAGGTCTCGGTCCGGACGAGCGCCAGGAGGCTGAGCGTCACCGCGGCAGCCAGCGGCAAATCCAGCTGGAAGTTGGTGGCCGAGTACACCACAAACGGGGAGGTGCCGAAGATGAGGGCCGCCAGGAGGCCGGTTTCGGCATCGAAGAGTCGTCGGCCGAAGGCGAAGAGGGTGGTGAGGCCGACGACCAGGAAGCCGAGGATCACGGCCTGGCTTGCCAGCGGGCTCGCCCCCGCGAGAAGCGACAACGCGCCAGCGGCGCAGATCACCACCGGCGGGTAGAAGGCGGACATCTCCAGGATCTCGGCCAGCCGCTCTCCGCCCTCGGCGAGGATCCGCTGGCAGCGGATCGCGCGCTCCAGATGGTTGGCGTGATCCCAGACCGGCGGCCGCCGGTCCAGGGCGAGCCAGATTCCGACGACCAGGAGGAGGCCTCCGACGAGGCCGGCGAGCAGGAGCCAGGATCTGAGCCAAGCTCTCACAGGGGTCCCTCGCGAGGCGGGCGGCAGGCGACCATGAGGACCGATATCCCGAAGGGCAGATTCACCCATCGAAGCAGGCCCACCTCCCAGGCGAAGATGCGCGCGAACAGCGCGTTCAGCACCGGCGCGGGGCGGACGAGATCATGGGCCGGGGGACGCCCGCCGGGTATCCCCACGTCCGAGGGTCGGTAGCGCCGTCTCCGGAGGGCGCGGACCAGCACAATGGCAGGAGCCAGGAGGGTGTTGAAGTAGGTCACGCGAAGCAGGCGGAGATCGGCGTCCAGGGCTACCTGACGGAGGGTCCGCGCGGTGTACCGGCGCCGATGGCCGAGGACTTCGTCGTGGGGGCCCCACAGCCACGGGTAGGCGGGTCCGGTGCAGATGAGCAGCCCGCCGGGTTTCAGGATGCGCCGGACGGCGCGGAGCGCCGCCCGGTCATCCTCGATGTGCTCCAGCACATCGAAGAGGAAGACCCCGTCGAAGGAGTCGGGGTCCAGCGGCAGCGCATCAGGAAGGGACCCGCGCAGGACCGGCAGCCCGCGGCGGCGGGCCGCATCCAAGAACGCCTCGGTGGCCTCGACGCCCACCACCTCACCGAACTCCGCGCTCAAGGCCAGGAGCGCTCCGCCGCCGCAACCGATCTCGACGATCCGGAGCCGCCCCGGCGGCAGAGTCGCCCGCAGCACGCTCCGCAGCACCGCCAGCCGGCCCTGGAACCACCAGTGACGCTGCTCCTCCTCGAGGTGCGTAGCCACGTAGGCGGGATCCATGGGGCCAGGCTGTCACTCGGCGAGTCCGACGAGGGCTGAGTGCACAGCAGTCGCGCGCTCGCGTGCGGCCTCGACGGAGAGCCGAAGGGGCTCGTGGGGCAGCGTCCACACGGGCCAGCGCGGGTTCGGGTCATCGGGCAGACGCGGCACCACATGCCAGTGGATGTGGGGGACCCGGTTGCCCAGGAGCTCGTAGTTCATCTTCGCGGGCCTGAAGACCACGTCCAGCGCCCGGGCGACGCGGCTCAGCTCCTCGATCATCCGGCCCCGCTCGGCGGCCGTGAGGTGGTAGAGCTCCGTCGCGTGGCGCTTGAGGATGAGGGAGGTGTAGCCCGAGAAGAACTGGTCGTCGTTCAGGTAGGCGACGGTGGTGCCCAGGTCGCCGATCCAGTGGGTCCCCCGCTCCGCCACCCGCCGGCACATGACGCATCCGGGATCGCTCACCGCGCGATGCCCGCGAGGAACCGCCCGATCCGGTCGAGCCCCTCCTCAATTCGGGGAAGCGAGTTGGCGTAGGAGAAGCGGAGGTATCCCTCGGCGTTCTGACCGAAATCGATCCCCGGCGTCACCCCCACGTGCGCCGCCTCGAGGACCCGAAAGGCGAACTCGAAGGAATTCTGGGTGAATCGCTTGGCGTTGGCGAGCACGTAGAACGCACCCGTGGGCTCGGACCCCACGCCGAGCCCGATGCGACGGAGCCCGGCGATCATCGCGCGCCGCCGCTCGTCGAAGATCCGCCTGAAGCGAGCCACGTCGGCCCCAGCCTCCCGGAGCGCCGCGATGCCTGCCCACTGGATAAACTCGTTGGTGGAGATGAAGAAGTTCTGGTAGGCCTTCTGAAGCGGGCGGATGAACGGCTTGGGCGCGATCAGGTAGCCAAGGCGCCAGCCCGTCATCGCGAAGGCCTTGGAGAAGCCGTTGAGGACAAATGCCCGGTCGGTGAACTCCAGGATGCTGTGCTCCACCCCCTCGTACGTCAGGCCATGGTAGATCTCGTCGGAGACCACCCACGGGCCCAGCTCCGCCACCTGGGCCATGCGCTCGGGCGCCAGCAGGGTCCCCGTCGGGTTGGCCGGCGAGTTGACGACGATGGCTTTGACGCGCGGGGAGAGCCGCTCCCGGATGGCCTCGGGCCGGTACTGGAAGCGGTCCTCCTCGTGCACGGGCACGTACACTGGCTCCCCCTGGGCGTAGCGGACGAAGTTGGGGTAGCAGGCGTAGTGGGGATCGGAGAGGATGACCCGGTCCCCGGGGTCGAGCAGAATCGTGAACACGAGTAGCATGGCGGGGGAAGTGCCCGCGGTCACCAAGATCTGCTCGGGCGAGACCTCCACGCCGTAGCGCGCCCGGTAGTGCTCGGCGATGGCCTCGCGTAGCGGCAGGATCCCCAGGCTGTGGGCGTACTTGGTCCGGCCGTCCTTGATCGCCTTCTGCGCCGCCTCCTGGATGACGGCGGGCGTCTCAAAGTCGGGCTCGCCGAACTCGAGGTGGATGACGTCCATCCCCCGCCGCTCCAGCTCCTGGGCGCGCTCGAACACCTCCACGGCCAGGAAGGGCTCGATCTCCTGAGCCCGGCGCGCAAGGGTGGGCTGAGCGGGGTCGGCGGTCATCGCTCGGAGCGGGCCCTCGCGAGGCTGGCGCGGGCCGCGAGGATCTCCCACAACATGCGCGGCCCATCGATCAAGACCCCCAGCTTGCTGCCGGGCTGGTCGGCCCAGTTGACGGGGACCTCGACGATCGTGTATCCACGCTGCTGAGCCAGGAGAAGCAGCTCCACGTCAAAGCCGAACCCGTCGGTGACGAGGGAGCGAAAGAGATCCTCCGCCACCGGAC
>JACQRS010000321.1 GCA_016206385.1 Candidatus Rokuibacteriota bacterium
CGGCTGGTGATGGCCCACGGCCAGATGCGGGAGCGGGAGTTGGAGCGGGCGATGCTCCGCTTCGTTGGGGGCGAGTTCGATGTGTGCGTCTCCACGGCCATCGTGGAGTCCGGCCTCGACATCCCGGCCTCGAACACCATCATCGTGAACCGGGCGGACCGGTTCGGCCTGGCCCAGCTCTACCAGCTCCGGGGGCGGGTGGGCCGGGAACGCCAGCAGGCCTATGCCTACCTCCTGATTCCCGCCGACGGACGGATCGACGAAACGGCTCAGAAGCGCCTCAGGGTCATCCAGGAGCTGACCGAGCTGGGCTCGGGGTTCAAGCTGGCGCTCCGGGACCTGGAGATCCGCGGGGCGGGGAACCTCCTCGGCCCCCAGCAGCACGGTCACATCGCCGCGGTCGGGTTCGATTTGTATACGAAGCTTCTGGGGGAGGCCGTGAGAGAATTGAAAGGACAGCCCGCGGAACCTTCCGTGGAGCCCGTCGTGACGGTCGGGGTGGAAGCCTACCTGCCCGAACGCTACGTGCCCGAGGTGAGCCAGCGCCTGGCGCTCTACAAGCGGCTGGCCGGGCTGGCCGACGCCACCGGCATCGACGAGATCCGGGCGGAGCTGGTCGACCGGTTCGGCCCGCTGCCCCCTCCGGCGGCCCACCTTCTGGAGGTCATCGGCCTTCGCGTTCGAGCCAAACGACTCGGGATCGAGAAGGTGGAGGCGCTGGGCGGCGTGGCGCTCCTGAGTTTCGCCCCGTCCACTTCGGTGGCGCCTGACCGGCTGGTTCGCGCCATCGCCGGGAGCCAGGGTCGGCTTCGCCTCAGGAAGGAGTTCGTCCTGGAGGCGCAGATTCCGCGTGGGCCCTGGCCAGAGGTCGAGACGGCGTTGGCGGGCCTCCTGGAGCGACTCGGATGAAGGCTCTCGCGCGCGGCTGGTCCGTGCTGATCCCCGCAGCCCTCGTCCTGGGCGGGTGCGGGTGGTTCGGCGGATCGAAGTCCCTCCCGGCTGGGTCAGCCTCCGATGTGGTCCGCGCGCGCGCTGCCGAGACGGCGCCCGCCGCAACTCCCCGGACGGCTGCCAGCCCGCCGCCCGCTCAGGACTCCAAAGACATCCTCGACCGGGTCGTGGCCGTGGTGAACAACGAAGCGATCACCCTCATCGAGCTCCTGGAGAGCATGGCCTACTACCTCCACGAGAGCCGGCAGCCGGTGCCGAAGGACGGGGAGCAAGCCCTGAAGGAGCGGTTGCTCGAGCGTCTGGTGGAGCAGCGCCTCCAGCTCCAGGAGGCCGAGCGGGAGAAGATCGTCGTCGACGAGGGGGAGATCACCGAGGAGCTGGCCGACGTCGTGAAGCGGGCGGGCGTCAAGAGCCAGGCGGAGCTCGAAGGGATGGTCAAGGCCCAGGGGCTCACCATGGAGGGCGTCAAGAAGCGGCTCCAGGAGCAGATCAAGATCCGGAAGGTGGTGCGCCGGAAGGTGATGCTGCGGACCTCCGTGACGGAGGAGGAGATCGAGCTTTACTTGCTGGAGAACCGGGACAAGCTGGAGACTGGCCTCGGCTTCCGCGCCCGCCACATCCTGATCAGCCCGCGGCCCCCGGCGGCGGAGTCGGACTGGGAGGCGGCGAGGCAGAAGGCCGAGGAGGTGTGGGGCATGGTCCGCGTCGGCCAGGACTTCGCCGAGCTGGCGCGGAAGTACTCCCAGGACCCGGCCGCCGCCGCCGGGGGCGACCTCGGCGTCATGAAGCAGGGCGAGCTGGCTCCGGAAATCGAGGCCCAGATCCTGCGGATTCGCCCCGGCGAGGCGGCGGGCCCATTCCGGACCCGCCTCGGCTATCACATCTTCAAGCTCGAGTGGAAGGAGACCTTGACCGACCAGGCGCTCGCCCAGACCAAGCAGCAGATCCGCGACATCCTCTTCCGGCAGAAGTACCAGGGGCGGCTGGATGCGTGGCTCCGGGAACTCAAGCAGCGCGCGATCATCGAAATCCGATTGTGAGAAAAATAGTTGACAAGCCGCGCGGCCTTGTGGGAGCATGATTTTGGAACGCTGGTACAACCCCTCGGACGGATTAACACCCACCAGCAAAAAATTCTCGCTGGGCATTCCTGGAGTGACTCGCCGGCGATGTCTCTATGATGTGCCCGGGGTCCCGCAGCGGGGCCCGCGGATCGGGAGGGAGTAGCATGAATCTTCCGGAGCTGAAGGAAAAAACCATCTCCGACCTACACGCGATCGCGAAGAACCTCGGCGTCCAGGGCTTCGGCGGCGTCCGCAAGCAGGATCTGATCTTCAAGATCCTCCA